>CAZKYN010000096.1:0-5157 GCA_964556675.1 uncultured Syntrophaceae bacterium | reverse complement strand
GCCCCCGAAATCCGAATTAAACTGATTTTAAATAAGGGGCAGGTTAATTTAGGGCAGAGTTTTAAAGGTAGAAGAAAATGGGGGGCAGATATCCCGACCCTCTGATCTACATTTATTTATTATCACAGAGCAGAAAACGTAGAAATCATTTGACATGGATTACTCGTTCAAATAACCTGCATGACCATTAATTACAATTAGGAGTGGAAAATGGCTTTAGGACGTATTAGGAGACTTCATGGCTATGCTCCTCCCGGGCGCATATGGGGGCCGTGGCTCGATTTGGACAAGTCCGCAACAGGATTACGGCCTTTTGAGGTTGAGTTTGGAACTATGTCGCAGGCTCCGTCTTCATTCGATGCACAGTTCGATTACTGGAATGATCGGAGTCATCATGATGATATAGTCATCGGACCCGGTAAACATGTCATTAGGGCTAATTGCATCTGCATACCAAAAATCCGTTTTAGAAGCCACTCTTCAGGGCAGCTGATTGAGGTGACTATAAGAGAATGAAAACAATATACATTTCAATTATTTTCTCAATGATCTTTTTTGCGCTCTGCTGCAGTCCGGTTTTTGCAGGTGTTAAATACATCGGACCGGCAGGTACTTTCGAAATCGAGAAGGATGATGTTCTGTCCGCCAGGGGCTTTCCGGACCAATACAAACTGTATGGCGTTCTTCTTGAGTTGACAAAAAAAGGCGCTAAACGATTTTTTACCTTTACAGAAAATAATGAAGGCAATTATGTGTCAATACATTTCGGGGACAAGCTTCTCACACCCAAATTATTCATTGCCGAACCGGTGTATACGCGAGAAATCGCTGTTCAGGCAGACAATGAAAAATCAATGAGCGAAATAATCAAGTATTATGAAAAATAAGAGATCGGAATTCAGCACTGAGCAGGGCCGAACCGGCAGAAGGTCCGGGGACAATTCTATTTTTCTTCACCTTTTTTCAGACGTTATCCGTTGAGCGTCTCCCGAAGGGCAGCGTCTTGGCCGGCGCCAGGATTGTCACGCGGGTCCCCTTTCCGGGTTCCGATTCGATAAAGAGTTCGCCGCCGATGAACTGCAGCCGCTCCCGCATCCCGAACAGCCCGAAACCCTGGGACCATTCCATAAACAGGGTGTCAAATCCCACGCCTTCATCCCGGACCTCAATGCGGATGCGGTTGCCCTCGTCGCGCATAGTGACCAGCGCATGGTCCACGCGGGCGTGCTTGACACAATTGATCAGCAGCTCGCGAACAGACTGGTAAAGCAGGATCTGGATATTATGGTCCTCCCACGAGGTCTTTCCCCGTATATCCAGGTCAATTTTGATTTCATATCTCTCCTGGAACTGTTCGGCCAGCCATTCGAGGGCCGATATCAGCCCGAATTCATACAGCACCGGCGGGGTCAGCTCTTTTGTGAGATAGCGGGTGTCGCGGATGACGTCTCCGATCATGTTCATGATCTCCTGAAGGGGCTCCCGGAATTCCGTGCTGCGGGCCTTTTCACTTATCTCGGCGGTTTTCATCTTGCAGATCGCCAGGACCTGACCGAGCCTCTCATGCAGCTCGTTTGCTATTATCCTCCTCTGCCGCTCCTCCGCAAGGGACAGCTCGGAAGCGAGAGACTGTAGCCGGCGGTAATACCGGCGCAGTTTTATTTCCGCTTCGGACCTTTCCCTGATCTCCCTTTTCAGGTCCTCGTTGGTCGAGACGAGTTCCACTGTCCTTTCCCGTATCTTCTCTTCCAGGTCGCGATTTATCCCGTTCAAAGCCTCTTCGGCCTTTCTTCGTTCCTCTATCTCCTTCCTTAACTGCTCGTTGGACCAGGCCAGTTCGGAGCTGCGCGCCCTGATGCCGTCTTCCATTTCGTCGTAAGCCGCCCTGAGCCTTTCCTCGTAAAGCTTCGTGTCGGTAATATCGAAAGACGCCCCTTTCAGTCCTATGATCTCCCCTTCCCTGTACCGCGGCTCCAGGGTAAGGTCTAAATAGGCAGGCGTGCAGTTGAAAGTGATTTTCACTTTTGTGCGGATGCCCTTTTTCTCCCGCAGGACGCCCCTTTTCAGCTCTTCCAGCATGCGTGCCTCGTCTTCCGGAAACAGTTCGTAATCCGTTTTGCCCAGGATATAGTCGGGCGATTCCAGGTTGACGTTATAAACCCATGTATATCTCAGGTTGCGGTCCTGATTGAACGCCAGAAAGGGCGAATGCCGTACGGCGCTGTAAAAGAGCCGTTCTTTTTCGGAACCGTGCTGTTCTTCAGGGTAATGCCGCATAAATTGCCTCATTTTTGTAATCGGCCCGGATGAATCGACAGGATGAATTGAACTGGAGCACCGGATTTTTACGTGAGAAGCATGTCAGGATGACACAGGGGGAGCCGTTTCAGAAAATTTCATAATACAAATCCTGAGATGAATCCAGTTTTATTCGAAAAACAAATCAGGAAAAGAATAATAATCGTACTTACTTCGCGCATTTTCTTAGCTTGCATTTACAAGGCGCGGCATTGTATTACCTTGCGGGAGTTTTTATGGTCAACATTCCGATAACATTACTGAAGGAGAACGATGAGGCGATAGTCTGCTCGATTTCCGGTGGACGGGCCTTTACGGTCCGGCTTGCCGGCATGGGAGTCGTCCCGGGCATCAGGATGAAGCTCCTGCGCAACCGCGGCGGCAGGGTTATTGTAATGGCCTCGGACACCAGGCTGGCCTTGGGCCGGGGCGAGGCCGAGAACATCCTGGTCAGTCCCGCCGGTCCGGAATTATGTGAAATCCCGCCGGAACCGCAGCGCAAGCGCCTCCTTGTCGCCCTGGCGGGCCAGCCGAACGTGGGCAAGTCCACGGTGTTCAATGTCATTACCGGGTTGTCGCAACACGTCGGGAACTGGCCGGGAAAAACCGTGGAGAGGAAACAGGGCTTCCATGTCACCGATTCCCATGAGATCACAATAGTCGACCTGCCGGGGACCTACAGTCTGACTTCCGCATCGGAAGAGGAGAGGGTCGCCCGGGACTTCATCATCAAGGACAGGCCCGACATCATTGTCGTCCTGGTGAACGCCGCCGCCCTGGAACGCAACCTGTACCTGGTTTCCGAGCTGCTCCTGCTCGATACCCCGCTGGTGTTAGCAGTTAACATGACTGATGTCGCCGAGGCCCAGGGAATTCACCTGGACATCAACGCCCTGCAGAAATCGCTGGGCATCCCCGTGGTCTCCATGGTCGCTTCGAAGAACATTGGAATCCGGCAGCTCATCACGAAGGTCATAGAGCTTGACAACGGAAACGCCGTTTACAAACCCGTGGTCCCCGAGGTCTCGGCCGACCACAGGCCCGAATACGAGGAACTCCTCAAGATCATGCAGGACCACGTGCCGCCGCCTTATACCCCGCGCTGGGCGGTCATAAAGCTCATGGAGGGCGACCCGGAGGTCACGAAAATGCTGGAGAGTCTGGTCCCTCCCGCTGTCTGCGACCGGGCCCGTCAGATTTTGCTCAAGCATGAGGATTCCCTGCATGCGGTCGTGGACGGCCGCTACGAGTGGATCGAAAACCTCGCCCGCTCGGCGATATTGCGTTTCAAGAAGGGACAGATCCTGATCACCGACAGGATCGATCATGTGCTTACCCGTCCCCTGTACGGCATACCCGTTTTGCTCGGCATCCTCGGACTGACATTCCTTCTGACCTATGAAATCGGGTTCCCCCTCCAGAAGCTCCTGGAAAAGCTGGTCGGGTCAATCGGGTTTCACATAACCGCCGCCCTGTCCGGAGCGCCGCCCTGGATAAGGGGTTTGCTGGTGGACGGGGTGATCGGGGGTGCGGGTTACGTTTTGACCTTCATGCCGATCTTGTGGATTTTCTTCATCCTCATGGCCGTCCTGGAGGACGTCGGCTACATGTCGCGGGCGGCCTTTGCCATGGACCGGTTCATGCACACGATCGGCCTGCACGGAAAGAGCTTCATCCCCTTGTGCCTCGGGTTCGGCTGCAACGTCCCGGCCGTCCTCAACACGGCGATTATCGAATCGCGCAAGGCCCGGCTGCTCACCATTTTCCTGACGCCTTTCGTGCCGTGCCCGGCGCGGCTCGCTGTGCTGACCTTCGTGACGGCGGCAATGTTCGCGGGCTGGGCATCCCTGGTCTCCTGGGGCCTGATCAGTCTTAATATCCTTGTCCTGGGGGCGGCGGGCAAACTGGTGCACCACTTTTTTTTGAAGGAGGAGCCGCTGCCCTTCATCATGGAATTGCCGCTCTATCATAAGCCGGACCCGAAAATAATCCTGAGGGTGGTATGGCTCAGGACCGTCGCATTCTTCAAGCTTGCCGGGACGGTGATCCTCTCCGTCTCCGTCATCATGTGGCTGCTCTCCAATATACCCTGGGGGGCGGGCGTGGAGGCCAGCCTCCTCGGACGCATCGGCCACTGGCTGGAACCGGTCGGCGCTCCCCTGGGACTTGACTGGAGGATGATCATTGCCTTGATTTCGAGCCTCGTTGCCAAGGAGAACTCCATTGCCGTCCTGGGAGTCCTTTACGGAGTAGGCAGCGAGGGCCTCGGCGCCGTCCTGCCGCAGACGGTCAGCGGCGCCTCGGCGCTGTCGTTCCTCGTCGTGCTGATGCTGTTCATCCCCTGCGCCGCCACTCTCGCGGCCATGCGCAGGGAAATGGGAAGCTGGAAGTGGTTTTTTTCATCCTTCGCAAGCATGCTGGCCCTGTCTTACCTTATCGGCGCCGCCACCTACCAGGCGGCCCGTCTCATCGGGATGTGAGTGAATGCCTGCTCGACAAGACGTATGAATTCGTTTAGAAAATAGGATAAGGGGGATTTTTGCGATGGGTATTTTCCGGAAGGCGGCCTTGCTTTCAGTTGCGGCAGTGCTTATCTTATCTGCAATCTCGTGCCGCCCCGACCGGCCCTGGGCCGCTGCGGACGCCGGACCGGCGGTTTTTGACGACAACACCCCGGGGGGAAGTTATACAAATCTGAAGGAGATAAAAAATGCTGCGCATTGAAGAGCTCCGAGTCAAGCTCGGGGAAAAAGAGATACTGAAGAATATCAACCTGGAAATCAAGCCGGGCGAGACCCATATCCTGTTCGGACCGAACGGGTCGGGGAAAACGACCCTGCTCATGACTATAATGGGCTA
>CAZKYN010000095.1:0-11905 GCA_964556675.1 uncultured Syntrophaceae bacterium | reverse complement strand
CTGCTTGAACAACCAGGGCGGGAGGAGAAGCTCATCTTCAAAAAGCCTCCTCAGTGAACCCATTTCAAAAGAGAGTACCTGGGCGGAAGGGCGGGAGTTCATCAAGGGTTTCTCCTTTCCGGGACGCGAATTCCTGACGAGAGATAAATCGCGCAGCCGGCGGTGATTCCGGTCCGAAATCCGGCGTTCATCTTTGAGCTATATGTTTTGCAGGAATAATTTTGTGTTATCCGGCAGGACGGTGATGCGACGGCGCAACTGGCCTCCGCTCTTGAACTGCATGATTTCGCGGGATTCATTATCCTCATGCTTCTCCGAAACAGTCACGCTCACTTTTTTAGGTGTATCAATCTTCCGGCTCAAATTCCCTTTGATGCGCGAGGACTATTTTAGTAAAGCAAAAAAATAAATGTATGTCAATATTTTTTTGTCGTAAATATTAGCAATCCTTAGGAATATTGCAAATGCATTACCAACTTATGAACAACCATTAAGCAACATGATTATCTTTTCTGTTGATTTAGAGTACTGTTTGAGTGCCGAAAGAGACCGGTCAACTTCGGAGATTTCCGCCCCCAAAGGTTTTCCGCCGATTGCTTGAAAATCCGGCGGCGGAGGGGGAGGGAATCTTTGCCCGCTGCTTTCAGGGTGAGCCCGGTCCCGGCTTTTCCGCGTGCCTGCTTTTCAGGAATATCATCAGGACCGAGATAGCCGAAGGGGTGATACCGGGGATACGGGAAGCCTGCCCCAGGGTGCGGGGCCGTATCGCGACGAGCTTTTGCCTTGACTCATTCGACAGGCCGGGGATTTCGGAGTAGTCCATCTCTTCGGGGACCGCAATCCTTTCGAGGTTCTTGAATTTGCGCACGTCGGCCTCCTGCCGTTCGAGATAGCCTTCGTATTTGCACTGTATTTCCGCCTGGCTGCTCACTGCCCTGTCAAGTTCTTCAACTCCGGTATGCTTCCCCTCTATCTCCCTGATCTGCGCGTAGCAGAGTTCCGGCCTTTTCAGTACCTGGTAGAGGGAAACGGTTTCAGTGACCGGAGATGAGTTATATTTTTCCAGGACGGGATTGCACACGGCGGGGCGGCAGTACGTGTTTTTCAGGCGCTGCATCTCGTTTTCGATTTGGGCTTTTCTTTCCTGGAGCTGCCTGAAGGTGTCCCGGCTGTGGAGTCCCAGTTCATAACCCTTCTCCAGGATGCGCAGGTCGGCGTTGTCCTCGCGCAAAAGCAGGCGGTACTCGGCCCGCGACGTCATCATCCGGTACGGCTCGTCCGTCCCCCGGGTCACAAGGTCGTCCACCATCACGCCCATGTATGCTTCCGAGCGGTCCAGGATGAATGCAGGCCTTTTCTGCACTTTCAGGGCGGCGTTTATTCCGGCCCAAAGGCCCTGCGCGGCGGCCTCCTCGTATCCGGACGTCCCGTTTATCTGTCCGGCCATGTAAAGGTTTTCGACGGCCTTGGCCTCGAGCGTCGGCTTCAACTGGGTCGGCATGATAAAATCATATTCGATCGCATATGCGGGGCGCATTATCTCCGCGCACTCCAGACCCCTTATCGAGTGCAGGATTTCGAGCTGGACGTCATAGGGCAGCGAATTGCCCGTCCCGCTTACGTAAATTTCCTCGGAGTCCAGCCCTTCGGGTTCCAGGATGATCTGGTGTCGCTCACGGGAGGAGAACTTTATCACCTTGTCCTCCAGCGAGGGGCAGTATCGGGCCGATACCCCTTTGATCGTCCCGTCGTAAAGGGGCGACAGGTTTATGTTGCGCCTCACGATATCGTGCGTGCGGGGGCTTGTATGGCCGATGTAACATGACACCTGGGGAAGGGTTATCTCCCGGGTGAAGCGCGAAAAGCAGCGGGGCTCCTCATCTCCGGGCTGCTCCTTGAAACAGGTGAAATCGACGCTTCCCCTCCTTACACGCGCGGGCGTTCCGGTCTTCATTCTCCCCGTCCGAAACCCGAGCTCCCTGATGTTGTCGGCCAGTCCCACGGCCGCAAACTCGCCCGCCCTTCCTGAAACGATGCGCGATGAGCCGATGTGGACAAGCCCGTGAAGGAATGTACCCGTCGTGATCACAACGGCCCCGGCCTTGAAAACGGAACCGATGTGGTCCCGCACACCGACTGCCCTTCCGCCCTCGACCAGGACCTCCTCGATGAGGCTCTGTTTCAGCTCCAGGCGCTGCTGCCGTTCCAGGACGCATTTCATCAACATGCGGTAGTGCGGTTTGTCGTTCTGGGTCCTCGTGCTCTGGACGGCCGGCCCTTTCCTTGTGTTAAGCGTCCTGAACTGGATGGCGGTCCGGTCGGCGATCTTCCCCATCTCGCCGCCGAGGGCGTCGATCTCCTTGACCAGGTGGCCTTTTCCGACGCCTCCGATGGAGGGCGAGCAAGGCATGTGCGCCACCGTGTCCAGGTAAATGGAAAACAGCAGCGTCTCGCAGCCCATGCGGGCGCAGGCGAGCGCGGCCTCGCAGCCGGCGTGGCCCGCCCCGATGACGATGACGTCGAATTCTTTGGGATAAACAGCCATTTTCCAAGTCGGGTCGTTTCGACGGACTCCATTTTTAACAGAGCCGGCGTATAGGCCGGCTCACCGGGCCTGCCGAAGCGACGTCCTTTTTCAACCTATGGATTTGGTTTGACATTTCCCCCGGGGGAGGTCAGAATTACCCCGCTCCCGCCGATAGAAGGGGCATTATATATGGTGAAGTAATCATGTCAAGCCCGCCTTATATGGACCTGAATACGTTTCTGAGAAAGCGCTTCGGCTGCCGCGTCCAGAAGATAAGCCTGGATGCGGGCCTTGGCTGCCCGAACCGGGACGGCCGCGTGGGAACGGGCGGCTGCATCTACTGCAACCGCCTTGGCTCCGGCACCGGGGCGGCATCGCGGCAAACACTGGAAGAACAGATTGAATTCGGGAAAAAATTTCTCCGCAGGCGCTACAAGGCCAGCAAGTTCATCGCCTATTTTCAGTCGTTTTCGAACACCTACGGTCCGGTCGCCGCGCTTGAAGCCCTTTACAGGAGAGCCCTCGCCGTTCCGGACATTGTCGGCCTTGCGATTGGGACCCGGCCGGACTGCGTCCCGGACGACGTCCTGGACATGATAGCCATGATCGCCGGCCTCAACCGGGAAACATACGTCTACATTGAATACGGTCTGCAATCCATCCACGACCGTACCCTGCAGAGGATCAACAGGAGGCACGACTACGGAACATTTCTTGACGCGCTGACCCGCACCCGCGCGCGGGGGATAGACGTCTGCGTCCATGTCATCCTGGGGCTGCCCGGCGAGTCCCGTGAGGATATGCTTGCCACCGCCCGGGCTGTGGCCGCCCTTCACATCCAGGGGAGAATCCAGGGAATAAAAATCCATCTGCTTTACGTCAGCCGCGGGACCGTACTTCACGAGCAGTTCCTGAGGGGGGAGTACAAATGCCTCGAACTGGAGGAATATGCGGAGACAGTTTGTGACTTTCTATCCGTACTGCCCGGGAGTATTGTAATACACAGGGTAACAGGGGACCCTCACAAAGACGAGGTGATCGCGCCCCTGTGGTCCCTCGACAAGCAGTCCGTCCGGGACCAGATAGAGAGAAAGTTTCGGGAGAGGAAGGAGGCGTGACCATGGCGAAAGAGCATTTCCCCTCTACTCCGGCCACCAGGTTTTTGAAGGAGGTGGGGATCCCTTTCGAACTGCGCAGCTACAAATACGAGGAGCATGGGGGGACCGAAAGGGCCTCAAGCCGGCTGCTGGTGGATGAAAACATCATAATCAAGACAATTGTAATGGAGGATGACAGCCGGCGCGCCTTCATTGTGCTCATGCACGGGGACAAAGAAATATCCACGAAGGAAATGGCGCGGCTGCTCGCGGTTAAGTCTGTCAGCCCCTGCGACCCCCAGAGGGCCCATAAGCTCACCGGGTACATGGTCGGCGGCACATCGCCATTTGGGACGAAACAGAAAATCCCGGTGTACGTGGAAAGCTCGATCCTGGAACTTCCCCGGATCTTGATCAATGCGGGCAGCCGGGGCCTGCTGGCGGTGATTTCCCCGCAGGACTTGGAGAAGGCTCTCCAACCTGTAAAGGTCAACGTGGCCAGATGATAACAGTTGAGCGAGCCGGGATCGCCCCCCGATTTTTATAAAGGGTGCAGAGTCTGCAAATGAAACTATTTGAGCCTGAGTGGGCCTGCAGGGACGGGTTTCAGACCCGGCCGCTTGACTGCGACCCGCAACAGGCGGTTTTTAAAGCCGCCCCTACCAGAATGTCCAAAAAAGATCCAGAGGCAAAAATTGATTCTAGCCTGCCTTATCAAAGGGTTTTGACTTTTTTCGGGAAAATAAACTAACCTTTATAAAGAAAACGGCCTCGAGCGGGCTGCGGCTGAGAGGTGAAAATATGGCAAAAAAGAAGCTGGATTATTTCAATTCTATCTACAACGTGGCGAAGGTCATAAACGGCACGCTGGACGTCTCGCAGATACTCTCGAGGATAGTCAGGTGTGTCACTGAAACCATGAAGGTCAAGGCGTGTTCCCTGAGGCTCCTCGACACCAGGGGCCAGAGGCTCATGCTGGGGGCGTACTGCGGACTCTCGGAGGAGTACCTGCACAAGGGCCCTGTCCTGGTGAAGGAAAGCGGCATAGACCGCAAAGCCCTCAAGGGCGGGACCATATACCTCAAGGACGCCCAAACGGACAGGAATTTCCAGTACCGGGCCATGGCCAAACGCGAGGGGATAAAGTCGGTCCTGGTCGTGCCGCTTCAGGTAGGGGAAAACAGCATCGGCGTCATGAGGGTCTACTCGGCAACGGAACGCACGTTCGACGAGCAGGAGATCAAATTCCTCGAAGCGGTTGCCAGCCTGAGCGCCATAGCAATAGATAACGCCCGGCTGTACCAGGCCCTGCAGAGGAATTATGAGCTTGTCATCGAAAGCCGCTACCGTCTTGACGATCTATAAGAGCGGTCTGCAGACACATTAAACCCCAAGGAGGAGTCCTATGACTCGGGTAGGAATAAACGGCTTCGGCCGGATCGGGCGGCAGGTCCTCAAAGCCATTCTGGAGAGGCACCCGGATAATCTCGAGGTCGCGGCCGTTAACGATCTTTTCGATACGAATACCAATGCCCATCTTTTCAAGTTCGACAGCAACTACGGGAGATTCCCCGGGACTGTGGCGGCGGAAACAGACAGCATTGTCATTAACGGTAAAAAAATAAGGAGTTATGCCTTGCGAGACCCCGCCGGCATCCCGTGGGATGACGAGGGGGTGGAAATTGTGATCGAAGGGACCGGCCTGTTTACCGAGGCGTCCAAAGCAGCCGCACATCTGGAGGCGGGCGCCAGGAAGGTCATCATCACCGCCCCGGCCAAGGGCGACGTCCTGACGATCGTCCTTGGCGTGAACGATTCCGCGTATGACCCGGCGAAGCACAATATCGTGTCGAACGCCTCGTGCACCACGAACTGCCTGGCGCCGCCCGCTTACGTGGTCCATAAGAATTTCGGGATCGAAAAGGCGATGATGGTCACTGTGCACTCATTCACCAACGACCAGAGAATCCTGGATCTGGCCCACCGGGACCTGCGTCGCGCCCGCACGGCGTCCCAGAACATAATCCCCACGAGCACCGGCGCTGCCCGCGCCATGGCCCTGGTCATCCCCGAGCTCAAGGGCAGGTTCGAGGGTTATTCGCTGCGCGTCCCCACTCCGACCGTGTCCATCCTGGACTTCACGGCCGATCTGAAAAAAGAGACCACCACCGAGGAACTCCGCCAGGTCCTGACCGATGCCGCCAACGGACCTCTCAAAGGGATAATGGCATGCGAGTGGCAGAAACTCGTGTCCTCCGACTACAAGGGAGATGACCACTCTTCTATTGTGGACCTGGAATTCACCGAGGTGCTGCAGGGGACGATGGCCAAAGTGGTTGCCTGGTACGATAACGAATGGGGCTATTCCTGCCGGGTCGCCGATCTGGCCGATTTCATGGCGAGGAAAGGCCTGTAGACCAGAGCCGGATAGAGGACACCGAACCGCTCATCCCGGAGGCGATGCGCTGTTACCGCCATGATAATTTTGGATAAGTATGAAGAAAGCGAGCCGCCCCGCTCGCTTTTTTATCGTCCAAGATGTATCTCACGGGCTCCGGATACCCCACACCCGCATCTTCCTGATACCCGCGTTCGGCGATGTCCTGGAGAGGTCTTTTCTTTTGAACGCCCTCGGGAAGGGAATCCCCCCCGCGAGCCGGTGAAGCTCGCCGAAGACGATTCGCTCAGGCAGGCGCGGAGCTGGTCCAGTCGGCCTCAGTGTCAGTGCGGCTTTCAATTCGAAATAGCGCGAATTTCCAATCTCTGGTAATAACCCGGCTGGAGGGCGCGTGAAAAAGATCAGGATAGGAGCGGGCGCGGGATATGCGGGCGACAGGATCGACCCGGCGGTCGAACTCGCCGCAAAGGGCGATGTCCGGTACCTGTGTTTTGACTGCCTTGCGGAGCGAACAATAGCAATCGCCCAGCTCGAAAAGCAAAGGGACCCGGACGCGGGTTACGGCCAGCTGCTGCGGGAGAGGATGGAGGCAATACTGCCGTTTTGCTCCCGGGGCCTGGTGATGATCTCGAACATGGGCGCAGCCAACCCGGAGGCAGCGCTGAAGGAAACAGCCGCCATAGCGGAGTCGATCCATGCCGGAAATATCAAAATTGCCGCAGTGACCGGGGACGATGTTCTGGAGAAGATTGCGGGATCGCTCTCGCCGGTTTGGGAAAGCGGCCTGCCGGTAAGAGAATACCGAGACAGGATAGTATCGGCGAATGCATATCTGGGCATTGATGCAATCGTGCCGTCCCTGCGGATGGGGTGCAACGTCATAATCACGGGAAGGGTCGCCGACCCCGCGCTGTTCCTGGCCCCTCTGGTTTATGAGTTCGGCTGGGCCGCAGATGACTGGGGGCGGTTGGGCGCCGGCACCGCGATCGGACATTTGCTGGAGTGCGCCGGCCAGGTGACCGGCGGCTTCTTCGCCGACCCCGGATGCAAGGATGTGCCGGACCTTTCCCGCCTCGGCTTCCCCATTGCGGAAGCGGCCGAGGACGGAACGGCCGTAATAACCAAGGTCCGGGGGAGCGGGGGCCTGGTCACGCGCCTTACCTGCAAGGAACAGCTCCTGTATGAAATCCACGACCCGGCGGCTTATTTTACACCCGATGTAACCGCCGATTTCTCCCGGATCGATTTGGCGGACGACGGAAATGACCGCGTCCTGGTCCGGGGCGCTTCCGGCGGGCCCCGCCCGGAAAGGCTCAAGGTCTCCCTCGGCATCCGGGAAGGATATATAGGCGAGGGGGAGATATCGTTTGCGGGCGAGGGCGCTTATGAGAGGGCAAGCCTGGCCGCGCGTATAATCAGGGACCGCTTCCGGACGAGGAACGCGCCCCTCGCGGGTTCCAGGCTTGAGATAATCGGGTATGATTCGATCCTGGGGCCGATTGCCGAGCGGGATCTTTCCCTTCCCCCCAGGCTCCTCGACGTCCGCCTTAGGGTGGCGCTGAAAGCGGACGACGCGCGCACGGCCGGGATCGCGGGCGAAGAGGTGGAAGCGCTTTATCTCAACGGACCTGCCGGCTCTGCGGGCGCCCGCAAGCATGTGGGGCCCGTCATTGCCGTGTACTCGTCGAGCATCGAGCGGGACAGGATAGAGATCAAAATCCGGACGGCTGAAATAAAATGAAAATCAAGCTTCGTCAGATAGCGCATGCCCGGGCCGGCGACAAGGGCGAGATCACCAACATTGCCGTCTTCCCGTACAACGAAGAGCACTACCCGGCATTGAAAGAGATTTTGACGCCTGCCGCGGTGAAGCGGCATTTCGCCGGGCTGGTTTCCGGCGAAGTGGTCCGCTTCGATCTGCCGACCCTCAAGGGGTTCAACTTCGTTCTCCACGGGACGCGCCGGGGCGGGGTCTCCGCCGCGCTGGAGCTGGACTCCCACGGGAAGGCTTTCTCTTCCGGCATCCTGGAAATGGAAATAGAACTGGACCCGGAAGACCGCAAATAATTGCCTGGAACAGTCCTCAACGCTGAACAACACATTTCCGGTTAGTTGACCTGAAACTTTTGCTTTCTTTAAGGAATGCGGTCTGCCTGGTTCGACGCCTCGGAACTGTTTATGGCGGTGATCTGCCGGTTGAGCGTCCAGAAATCGTATATGTAGCCGATGCCCAGGATGCCGAAGGTGAGCAGGTAAAGGATGCCGGTCTTCCATTTGCCTATGTAGAAGCGATGGACCCCGAAAAGGCCCAGGTAGGTCAGCAGTATCCATGCGATATTATAGTCTATGCTCCCCTCCTGAAATCTAATGTCGGCCTGGCGCGCCATGGCGGGGATCAGAAAAAGGTCTATGAGCCAGCCGATCCCCAGCAGGCCGAAGGTGAAAAAGTAAATAGTGCCCGAGATCGGCTTCCCGAAGTAGAACCTTTCCGAGCCGGTGAACCCGAACAACCAGAGGATGTAACCCATCAGGACGTTGGGCTTGCTTGACACCAGTTCCATTTGAATCTGCTGCTCCGATCAGAATTATTTCTGTAAAACATAGTTCGATTGATCTTTAAATGGAAGATTTTTTCAAGCAGCCAATTGCCGATTACGGGTGAGTATTGCGAGCTGACTGGGGGCAAGTTCTTTTAAAACCAGGCAAGCAGCAGGAGATTAACCTTTTTTTGTGAGCAATGAACAATCTCTGCCCGGGACTGCTTGAACTTGGCGTTGCCCCCCTTCCGGCAATCTGATATCTAGCCATTCATGTCGCACATTTTGTTTCAATTCACGGACATGGCCTGCCTCGCGGCCGTTTTCCTCGTTGTGACAGGCCTTGGGCTGCTTGCCGCTAACCGGTCCGGCGGCCTTTTCGGCGGCTTCGGCGAAAAGGTTTTTTTCTCAGCCGGGTTCGGCCTGGCAATCACGAGTTACTCGATATTTCTCCTGGGCGTTTTCCAGCTCCTCAATCCTCCCGCATTAGGATTTCTGATGGTCCTGCTCGCCCTCCTGTCCCTTGCCGGATGGCGCCGGTCCCGGCCTTTGCCCAACCTGAAAACTCTGAATATCAAGCCTGAGTCGGCAATCGAAAAGACGGCCGCCGTTTTGACAATCGCGGGCCTGGCGGTCTGTCTTCTCCTGACCCTCGCGCCGGAAACAGGCAAGGACGCGCTCATTTACCATCTTGCCGTCCCCAAGCTCTTTTTAAAGCACGGGGGATTTTATTTTATCCCCGGGAATATCTTCTCCGATTACCCGCTGCTCAATGAGATGCTGTTTACAGCCGGACTTTTCCTCCGGGGCGAGGTCCTCGCCAGGGGCATGCATTTCATGGCGCTCCTGTTAGTCATGTTGGGAATCTTCGAGCTTTCCAGGCAAAAAACTGCGGGCAATTCCTATCCGTGGCTGAGCATGCTCATTTTCCTGTCGATCCCGTCGGTCTTCCTCACGGCGCCCATGGCATATATCGATCTTTTCTTCACATATTATGCGATCGGCGCCCTGATTGCTTACCTGCAATGGTTAAACCGGGGAGAAAGGCCATGGCTCATAATCTGCGGCCTGTTCTCCGGCCTTGCCCTGGCCGGCAAATACAACGGCCTGTTCCTGCCGCTCCTCGGCTGCCTGGGCATCCTCTGGGCGGCGCATCACAAGAAGGAGCATGGACGGGAGGCGCTGCGCCACATTTTCCTTTATGCCGCCGTGGCTTTTGCGGCCGGCTCTCCTTTCTACATTAAAAACCTGGTCCTGACCGGCAATCCCCTGTACCCCTTTTTTTATTCCGTGTTCGGAGGGCCTGGCTGGGACGCAAAGCAGGCCCAATTATACGATCAGTTCGTGTGGAGGCTGGGAATGGGACGCGAATGGGTCGACTACCTGCTCCTGCCCTGGAACCTGAGTTTCCGCGCGGCCCTGGACAGCCTCAATTTCGACGGCGTCATGGGGCCCGTTTTTATTCTCGCGCTCCCTCTCCTTTTCGTCATAAGGGGCATCCCCGTCAATATCCGGATAATCCTGGTTTACACGGGCGCCATGTTCGCGTTCTGGACGTTTTCCGCCCAGCAGGTGCGCTATCTCTTCCCCGTATTCCCGGTCCTATCGCTCCTTACGGGCTGGGTTGTAGGCCGTGCGGGGATCAAAAAGCCTTTATTGATTGCGCTGATTGTCCTGACGGCGGGGGGTCTCGCCTGTAACGGGTTCACGATTGCCAAATACCTGAACAATGCCGGGCCGCTGGGTGCGGCGATCGGCCTTGAGGACCGGGACTCCTATATGGGGCGGCGGCTGCCCTCATACGGCATGTTCAGGTATGTCAACCGGAACCTGCCCGGGGATGCGAAGATATTCTTCGTGTATATGAAAAACTGGGGTTTCCTGTGCGACCGCGAATATTTTTCCGATTCGATGTTTGAGTCCTATACTCTCCAGAAGTTCCTGGCCCGGACCTCCTCCGTGGAAGATGTGTACAGTTCTTTCAAAAGCGGTGGGTTTTCGCACCTGCTGTGCGACATGGATTATATTCTCGGCGGCCGGAGCCTGCTTTCGACGAACGAGAAAGAGATGTTCGCGGGATTTGCCTCCAGGTATTGTTCAGTCGCGGCGCGGGACAAAAATTATTTCCTTTTCAAAATCAATTAGAAGGAGGACTGAACCCAGCACTGCGGGTCGTCGGCGAAGAGGTCGTCTTCCCGGCCTGATGCCGAATAGTGAAGGGCGACGGCGCGGCACCCGCGGCACAGCGGCCAGTACCGGCACCGGCCGCATTTCCCCGCATAGCTCTCCCTCGAACGCAACTTCTCCAGGACCGGGGAGGACGCCCAGATCTCCCGAAGGGAGTGCTCCTTCAGGTCTCCCGCTATGACCCCTGTCCTCCGGCACGGCATGACCTTGCCGGTGCTGTCAATGGTTATACCCGAAAACCCGGCGCTGCACCCCGACGCGGTCAGGTTTTCCTGCGGGAGCGCGGATTCGGAAACCATCACCTGGAAGAGCGGGTCCCCGCAGCCCACATGGAATCCGTTCCGGCTGTTGTCCCTGAAGTATTTGATCTCTGCAAAGGCGGAATATAACTCAGAAGCCGAGAGGAGGGCGGAAGACAGGCCCTCACCGGCGCCGCAGGGGACCAGGCGGGAAAAGTAGATTGAGTTTGCCCCCGAACCTCCGGCTGCTTCGATGGTCTCGCCGATGCTCTCAAAGTTCAACCGGGAGAGCGTCACGTTGAGGCTTACGCGGCACCCTTCATCCGCAAGCAGGCCGATGCCACGTCGGGCCCTGCCGTAAGAGCCCCGGCCGCGGATCGAATCATGCAGGGCGGGCGTACCCTCCATGCTCACCTGGATATCGGATACGCCCAGCTCGCGCGCGGTGCGGGCGTCCCCCGGGGAAACCAATGTGCCGTTCGTGAGCAGGGCTGTGGAGAAACCCAGCTTCCGCGCATGGGCAAGCGTTTCCCACAGTCCATCATAGAGCAGGGGCTCGCCTCCGGTGAAGTGGACGGAAGCGTTGATCTCAATGCCATATTCCCGACGCCATGCCGCAATCATTTCCGCCGCGCCGTCCAGTTCGCGCCGGACTTCCTCAGGGCGCAGTTCCCCTCCGCCCGTCTGGTCGGGTTCGGTGCGGGCTCCGCGCTCCTGGTAGCAATGGCGGCACCTGAGATTGCAGCGCTCCGTCAAATGCCACTGGATGAAAAAATCGAATCCGGGGATTGCCTGACCGGCAATCATTCGCCTTTTCAGCCCTTTCACTTGCGGCAGGAAAGGCCTCTGCCGGCCGCCTTCATCATCGCCCAGAACCTTGCCTCTTTTTCCCTGGATTTCTCGCTCATTGTTTTCTTCTT
>CAZKYN010000094.1:2854-11923 GCA_964556675.1 uncultured Syntrophaceae bacterium | reverse complement strand
CCTGGGGGTAGACCGTGCCGTTGACCAGCATGGTGTCCCCGAACATCTCGGCAATTACGGACGGGTTGGGGAGGTTCCTCCCCGCGCCGATAAGTCTCCATCGGTTCTTCTCGTAAACGTGGGGATACCAGAGACTGCCTCTGGTTGAGGGCAGGCCTTTCTGGACCCAGGTCGGGTCCGCAGAACCGATGTTTGAGCCGACGAAAATCTTGTCCTGGATGACGATCGGCAGTTCGAGGACAGTCGTCCCGCCCAGGACGCTGGTTTCAATAAAAGGCGGCAGGCCCAGGGGGATCATGGCCCGCTCGAAATCATCCCGGATGATGTATGCCGACGCGACCCCCGCATAGGCATTGATGCGCGTGATTCCGAAGGCGTGATCGTGGTACCAGACAAAACGGGCGCTCTGGCGGTTGGGGTAGTAATATTCCGCTTCATTGGCGGCCGCTGCCGGATTCAGGACGGCGTTGTTCAAAAAGCTCGCCCCATGGGTGCCGTTCGGGGTCCACCAGTCAAAGGGGCCGCCGTCGCTGATCCAGGGGACAAGGCCGCCGTGGAGGTGGACGGCAATGCGGTTTTGCGCCTGGTTGGCTCCCGGAAGAGTTGTGTCGACCGGGATAATATTCCTGCCCGGCAGAATATTGCGGAACGTCAACTGAAGGGGGGTGTTTCTATCTGCGACAATGATGCCTCCCAGGTGCTTGGGCTGCTGAGTACCGCCTCCCAGCGGATTGACGGGATGAAATCCCCACAGGGTCGTCGGGCCCAGGTCCGGATGAAGCTGATCTGTAAACTGCTGGATGGAAATTGTCGCATGCGCCACGCCCGTCACATTGGCTGTGCCGTCCGTCGCGACAACCGGTATCTGGCCGGGGCCTGCGCCCCTGAGGGCCGTCCTCCACATCTGGAGGCCGGGACTCTGGTAAAAAGCGTGGGCGGGCTTCACGCCGAACTTGAGCGGCAGCGCCAACCCGGCGCCCAGAACGGCAGCGCCTTTTAAAAGCTGCCTTCTTGTGAGCTTTATATCCATATTTGCTGGTTCTCCTTTCCTATTTTACTGAAACGGTATGGCGGTCCGGGTGGATGAATTTCTTTCTGAACATCGCCAGAGCCATTACAGCGGGGCCGAAGAGGATCAAGGTGCCGGGGAGGGGGACCGCGGCGCTGGAATTCACGGTTGCAGAGGCTTCAAAATCGTAAATAAAGTTGGGTACAAGATCATAGCTGAGGGTCAGGATGCCGCTGACCAGGCCGGAATCGGAAATCCCGTTGCTGTTCAATATTTGCCTTATGATCGCCTCCTGTGATGTGAGCACAGGTTGCTGACCGGTCAGGGGGTCGGCGTCCGCCGCAAAATCATATAAAAAAAGGGCCGCTATGGCGTCACCGGCACTGAAGGCCCCGCCGGTGTTGGAAAGCAGGACACTCAAGGAAAAGGGAAGGGTCACGGTCAATGTGGTAGCCTGGTTCACGGTAAACTGGCCGGACAAAACGGATTGGGCAAGGACGCTGCCCGAACTGCCGGGCGAACTCAGGAAAAGGTTTGATGACGCATACATGCGGTTGGGATCCAAAATAGTGGTTACAGGTATAGCGGGTATAAGTGATGAGTGTGTATCCGCGCTGCCGCTCACAATGTCGGGCAGGACGCCATGGGATACGCTCATGTATGTGTTCTGCCAGGGGACTCCGTCCGCATAATCAGCATTGTATACTTCTATATCGCCGTGGTACGTCGTCGTTACGCCTGCAAACGACCCCCTGGTGTCTGCACCTAAACCAGCCGTCCAGTCGAGCACGGCGCCTCCCGAAAGCGAAATGGTCGGAACACCCAGGTTCGCGGTGCAGTAAGATGCCACACTTGCGCCGGCATGAAGCGGAAACAGGAAAAAAGCCAGGGCGACAATGAAGACATGGTATTTAAAGAAGTGTTTCTTCATGCTGATCATATCTCCTTTCTTCTATGTTCGGTTTTGGGTTGTTACGTCCTCACAAATTTTGGTTACTTAAACCGTTTACGAAAATGCGCATCCATAGTAAGCTACCGGTCCATGAGACTGAGGATACTGAGGGCCTGTAGTTACCCGCGCAACTTGCCTTTGGCGGCAATTCTGTCTTCCTGTCTGGCCATCTGTCTCACGAGCGGTTCGGTCATGGCAGGCAGCTATATGGAATCAAAGAAGGTGGCCGGTTGTGAAATATTCATTCGAATCGACAGGGACCCGCCCATTGTCGGGGAGAACAACATTGAGATCGAAATCAAAGAGGCCAAAGGGCAAAACGTGTCTGATGCCGCAGTTCTGGTTAACTATTACATGCCCCCCATGCCCCGGATGGCGCCCATGAACTACAAGACCGAAGCGCTTTACAGGAACGGGAAATATAAGGCTGTCCTGCGTTTC
Organism: uncultured Syntrophaceae bacterium; assembly: GCA_964556675.1. Taxonomy (GTDB): domain Bacteria; phylum Desulfobacterota; class Syntrophia; order Syntrophales; family UBA4778; genus JBDKTK01. The sequence goes on along the minus strand of CAZKYN010000094.1, from coordinate 9,521 downwards.
ATTATGGAAGGACCGTGGGTAATAGCGGTCAAGATCAGCCGGCCCAATAGAACAATCACGGCAAAATTCAATCTCCAAGTCCGCTGAACCGCTGTTCGGGACCTTTTTCTGATCGATCAGCATCACCTCCTCGCTTATGATTTAACCCTGGACAAGTCGCGCCGGGTTTGACCTGACAGTTACATCGGCGTCAGTTGGAGCTGGATAGATCAGCGCAATGATATGCCGGAGATAGCGGCAAGCCTGATATCGGGATAATATTTCCCCTGCCATAGTCTACATCAGCTGTTGTATTTAAAACTCGGGATTTCTCTGATCTATGCCGAGATATATAGATGCCTGTGCCGAACATTCCAATATTCCAATGAACTATTTTTCAGTATCCGGTGTATTAAATTCAGGTAAGCCATACGATGATAAATTTTATTTTTCCTGAGGGGGGGCTGTATTCAGGCTGTGCAGTGGAAGCGCGCCGAGCCGGGCGCGACCCGGGCAAACGCCGTTTTCACTGCGTCCTAAGGTTTTTCGATCGCAAAAATAAGTCTGTCCCCGATAGTAAACATGCCTTTGTTCCGGTATTAGGAATCAATTCCGGAATTGCCTTCAGACCTTTTCATTATCCCATTTCCTGAGACAGGATGAGCCGCCGGGGACAGTCATGTACTATGAATATTACAGCTTCCGCGAGAAACCCTTCAACCTGACGCCCGACCCCCGATTTATTTACCTCAGCAAAAATCACAAAGAAGCCATTGCGCACCTGCTGTACGGGATAGACAACCGGGCCGGTTTTATCTCGCTCACCGGAGAGGTGGGCACCGGGAAGACGACGATCCTGCGAGCCCTGCTGGAGCATATCAACACGGACCGCTACAGGACGGCCATTATCTTCAACCCGTGCGTCTCGCCGCCGCAGCTCGTGAAAAGTATCTGCCGGGAATTCAACCTAGGCCCCCAGGACGATCCGCTCGAAGCCCTCAACAATTACCTGCTGGACCAGAACAGCAGCGGCCGCACGGTGGTCCTCGTCATCGACGAGGCCCAAAACCTGGACAGGCCGGTCCTCGAACAGGTCCGTCTCCTCTCCAACCTGGAGACCTCCAGCGAGAAACTCATCCAGATAATTCTGGCCGGGCAGCCGGAACTGCTGCAGATGCTTGCCGGGAAGGATTTGCGGCAGCTTAACCAGCGGATAACCGTCCGCTGCCACCTCCAGCCGCTCGATTTACCGGCCACGGTCGAGTACATCAACCACCGTCTGAACATCGCCAGGGGCAGGGCGGTTTTCACCCGCGGGGCGGCGCGGGCCGTGTTCCGCTTTTCGCGCGGCTATCCGAGGCTGATAAACGCCTGCTGCGACCGCGCCCTGCTGGCCGGCTATACCCGCAATGAGATTGTCATAACCAGACAGACCGCCATGTCCGGTATCGTCGATTTAAAAAAATGCGCTCAGGCCGGTCTGCGAAAGGGCCGCTTCGTCCTGGCGCCCGCCCTTATCCTGGCCTGTATATTAGTGACGGCCTATATATTTTATTTCTGGAAATATTGACCCGGACCGGAGCAGATGAGCCTGATACTTGATGCGCTGAAAAAGCTGGACAGGGAAAAGAACCTGGGGCGTGAGGGCGGAATGGATATCGCCGCCGGCATCCTCGGCAGCGACCCCGGCCTGATGCCGCCCCGCGGAAAGAGGGCTCTTATACTTTGCGGTCTCCTGCTTGCGGCTGCGGTCGCCGGGGCCGGAACTTATTTCGTATTCTCCGGGTCCGGCGCTTCCCTTCAGCGCCAGGCCGCCACGACGGTTGCAGCCGTTCCGGCGCCCGCCCCCGCTCTCGTCCCCGCTCCGGCCGCCTCTCCGAAAACAAATCAGGCAGCCGCCATGCCCGACGAAGACAGGGAAAATAAACAGACTGGAATGAAAAAGGACCCGCCGGCAGCCGGAGAGAAAAGGGGCGAAGCTCTATCCCGAGGCGCAGGGATCTCTGCTCAGGCGGACGCGCCGGACCAGGCCGCGACGCCTCTCAAGATATCGGTCATCATCTGGGACGACGAGCCGGCCAACCGCCGCGCCGTGGTGAATGGAACGCTGGTCGGCGAAAGCGATAGAATAGAGGATATGAAGGTGGTGCAGATCCACCCTACCCGGATCAAACTCTCCCGCAAGGGCCGCTCATTCGAAGCGTCCATCAATTAGCCCCGTTATGGCCGGGCGTCCGGTCCGGGCCTTTAGCTTCCGCGCTGAATAATCTTAGATGTACAAAAACTGCTCTTTCCGGGAGAAGCCCTGGGCGACGATATGCCTGATCCAAGTCGTTCCCTTCACGGTCCTGTAAAGCCTGTCAATCAACGCCATCAGCTCGGGCGCGGCGTCCTGGATCCTTCGCCTGTCCGCCTCGTCGGCATGGTCGACATAATAATCATATTCAAACACGGCCCGCTTGCCGAGGTTCATCGGCGTGACGAACCCGTAGTCATGCGTTATGCCGTGCCTTGCGGCGATTGTCTCGAGCTCGGAGATTATGTCTTCGATCAATTTGGATTCCAGAGGCATGTAAAGGATGAACGCGACCATGTGCTTGTGGCGGGACATCCTGGCGCTCACAATCCTGAACGTATTGAGCCAGACCAGGTCCAGCATTTCGGGTCTTTCGTAAATGCCCCGATAAAAATCCCGCAGGTCGGCTTCCGCCACGGCCGAAGCGATATTTTCGGCAGACGGGGAAAGGGCCATTTCCAGCACATCCTTCATGTCATCGCCTGCCAGGACATCGAAGGCGGTCTTCTTCCAGTCGACGCCCCGGACCATGTCCTGCCAGCCCCCTTCCGCAAGTTTCGGCATGCCCAGCACGAGCGTCCGGAAAAGTCCGTTGCCGATGACGGAGTGACCCCCGGCCGATCTCGCTATTGATCTCACCGATTTCATCTCATAGCTGTCGCCCAGCACAAGGACCATGTAATTGGCGTCCAGGAGGTCTGTGAGGACCGGCTTTACCCTTTCCGCCAATTCCTTTGAGGGAGAGGTGAAGGAAGTCAGGTAGTGCCCCCCGAGGACAGCCACGGCCAGGCCGATGCGCCTCATGCTCAGCTGCTTCGAAAAGTCCAGGGCCTCCGCAAGCCCGGCGAAGGGAACCAGGACGCCTTCCTCGTCGCCCGTGACCGGGTACAGCTTCACCTTTGCGCTGGTGCACACGCCCGGCGACGGCACATCGCCCCTGTGGAAGGCGAACAGGTTGGGGGCCGTCTTGTCGTTCAGGCTGAAAGAATTTCCGTCGGGCCCCACAAATTCCGCATCGACCGCACTGTCCGCCGCGACGCCGTAAACATTTGCCCATGGGGAGAACGTCCCGGAGCATATGATATTTCCGCAGACCATGGCCGACGGCTCCGCGGAACTGATCCGGAATCCCCGACGCGCCGCCTCCGTCTGGAGGTCGAATGACGTCACACCGGCCCCGACTTTCGCCACCCAGTTGTCCGAGTCGATCTCAATCCCCTTCATCCTGTTGACGTCGATGACGATGCCGTCGGTCAGGACCTGCGCCGTGGTGTTCCCGCCGTTGCCCCGGACGACATAATGCAAGGCCTCTTCTCGCGCAAGCCTGACAATCCCGGAGACCTCTTCGCGCGTCCGCGGCAGCACGACATAACGGGGCATGCGCATGGAGGCGAGAGGGAAAGGGTCATGCGAGTACGTGACGAGGATGGCCGGATCGTTGGAGGCCCACTCGTCTCCCGTGATCTCCCGCAGCGATTTGAGGACGCCGTCGGCGGGGGTGCGCCTTACCTCCCCGCCGCGGGAGCGGTAATCGTCTATGCAGCTCTTGAGGGCGGCCATGACCCGGGAAGGGCGCATTTCCGTGTAGAAATGGCACTGGTAATCGCATACGCCGCACAGGTCGCAGGAATCGGCGATGTCGGCCAGGACGTCGGTGACGGGCACCGCGCCCGTCTCCAGCGCTGCATAGATATCCATGCGCCCCTGGGGGTAATAGCTCACGTAATGTTTCGATTGCCCGGAGGCGCATATCCCGGTGCCGAGGTAATCGATCTTGCACATGGCGTAATGGCGGCACCTTTTGGCCATCTCCATGACTTCCCCGTTTAATCCCGGCATGAATTCCATGGCCCCTCCTTTGGATTGCCTTGATCCGACAGGACCCTATTAAATGTCTTAGTATAATTCCGGGGAAATTCCAGATAATTGATTCCTGTGGAGGAGGTCCGGGCTCGATACGTTCGCGGGTGGAGAAAAATAATGGAGCCATTTCATTGCGACGGCAATCAATCTTTAATATCTATTGCTGTCATTCAACCGTAAATAAAATGTAGAAAAATAGAAAAGAATTCTGTAAAGAATAACGAAAGATTTTTTGAGGGCAGGCAGGTTTGATTTCGAAAGCGGTCTCGAGTGCGATCATCGGGGTTGATTCCTATCCGGTCAGCGTGGAGGTGGACATTGCGGACGGGCTGCCCCAGTTCGCGACGGTGGGCCTCCCCGACACGGCCGTAAAGGAAAGCAAGGACCGCATCCGGGCGGCCGTCAAGAATTCCGGGTACGGTTTCCCCGACGGGCGCGTCACTGTCAATCTCGCGCCCGCCGATATCAAGAAAGAGGGCACCGGCTTCGACCTCCCCATTGCCGCGGGGATACTGGCCGCCGAAGAGATAATCCGGAGAAAAGACCTGCGGCATTACCTGATCATCGGCGAACTTTCGCTCGACGGCACGGTCAAGCCCGTGCCGGGCGCGCTCTCCGCTTCCATCCAGGCCGGAAAGATGCGGCTGCAGGGGATCATCGTCCCGAAGGACAACGCCGCCGAGGCGGCGCTCAGCGGCGGCATACCCGTTATCCCGGTGGAGTTCCTCTCCGACCTCGTCGATTTCTTCAACGGCCTGAAGGAGATCGGGCCCGTCGAGATGTCCGTTTCCGAAGTATTTCGCAACAGCGCCGTTTATCAGACCGACTTCGAGGAGGTCCGCGGCCAGGAGCAGGCCAAGCGGGCCGTCGAAGTCGCGGCGGCCGGAGGCCACAACATCCTTATGGTGGGGCCGCCCGGTTCCGGCAAGACCATGCTGGCCCAGAGGATCCCGACGATCCTCCCCGACCTGCAGTTCGAGGAGGCAATCGAGATCACGAAGATCTACTCGGTTGCAGGACTGCTGGGCTCCCGGGAAACGCTGATGGGTACGAGGCCTTTCCGGTCCCCGCACCATACGATTTCCGATGTGGGCCTGATCGGCGGCGGCCAGTTCCCCCGGCCGGGCGAAGTGAGCCTGGCGCATAACGGCGTGCTGTTTCTCGACGAGTTCCCGGAATTCAAAAAAAATGCTTTGGAGGTCCTGCGCCAGCCGCTCGAGGACGGCAGGGTCACGATCACGCGTTCCTCGACGAGCGCCACCTTTCCGGCGCGCCTGATGCTGGCGGCGGCAATGAACCCGTGCCCTTGCGGGTACCTGTCCGATCCCCGGCGTGCGTGCCGGTGCAGCCAGCTGCAGATACGCCAGTACCGGTCCAGGATTTCCGGGCCGCTGCTCGACAGGATAGACATCCACATCGAGGTCCCTTCCGTGCGGTTCAGCGACCTCGAGGGGCGCAGGCCGGGCGAGACATCGGATTCCATCAGGGAGCGCGTCAACCGGGCCAGGGCGGCGCAGAAGGAGAGGCTCGCGGGAACGGCGATTTCCTGCAATGCCCACATGTCCGCGAGGCACATAAGGGAATTCTGCCGATTGTGCCCTGAATCAAAGAGGCTGATGGAGATGGCGGTCGACCGGCTCGGGTTGAGCGCCCGCGGGTTTACCCGCATCCTCAAGACGGCGCGGACCATCGCCGACCTGGAAGGTTCCCGCGATATCCGCCACCCCCATGTCTCGGAAGCCATCCAGTACCGGAGCCTGATGTCCGCCGGCCTGAAATGATTGAAATCAGGGCTGGCTGAATTGTTCGTTTCCAGGTTTTTAATTCTGTTACGGGCACATTATGGCAGAGAGTATTAATTCAACAGCATACGCTGCGATAATAAAAAATATTCGGGCAAAAATTGACTTGCGCTCATCTTCAAAAGAAAAGCCTGAAACGAAGGCAATGATCATTGAGATTGTCCCAGCAACTGAAAAGATTATGTAATTCGTGGCGGTTTGATAATGACATCCAAAACTGCTCCCCTCGCCGATCAACCGAGAATATCCTTCGGGATGTATTATAAATTCTAATAAATCCGAGATTGACAGAAGTGCCAATAACCCAGTGCCCACAATCAGGATAATATTGATGGAGTGGATGATTTTCGCTTTCGTCATATTCATCTCCAGGAACACAATGTGACTTTCAGGAGAATTTCGAAGGCGTAGTAAAGAACAAAAAAGCTACTCCTGGCGAGAATCGCCTTGCGCACTTCCTTTTTAAAGAAAAATCCTGAAACGAATGCGGCGGTCATCGAACCTGCCCGGATTGTCGAAAACAGCATATAATTCCTGGCCGATTTATAAATACATCCAAAAATACTGTCTCCCCTGATCATTGGATTATGACCCGCTATCAGAAATTCCAATAAATCCCAAATGAGACAGCCCGCCGAAAGTCCTGTACCCAGGGCCAGAACAATATTTGTATATTTGAGGAGTTGTTCTTTATTTATATTCAACTGTTAACACCATATCCCAGCCG
>CAZKYN010000094.1:0-2754 GCA_964556675.1 uncultured Syntrophaceae bacterium | reverse complement strand
TTTATTTATATTCAACTGTTAACACCATATCCCAGCCGTATTCCAGGAAATAGGAAACGAAATCGGAGATTGATGAAGTCATATCGATGCACCCCGCTGACCCTTCCACCCATCCCCCGTGTATTGAAAAATCTTTTCGATCAAACGTATTTGTCCGTTCGAAGGGCTGCAGCCAGACGCGGTGAGAGCCCCAGGCCACCACGCTTCCGGGCCATTTGCCACTCAATGCACGTGCGCCGACCAAACTTAGTAATCCTCGAAAAGCAGGACCTTCAGTTATTTTTTGATGGTCTGACTGCCTGACGTGCCATTTTCCTTCAGGCAGGGGGCCAATATCTTTCATGTCCTGGTATATTTTGCTCTGGTATCCCGGCCGCCCGGATACCGCCCGCCAGCTTTTCACCACTGATCCGAAATCAATCCAATAAAGCTGCCTCCCGTCAAAAAGCAATGTTGGATGGAAAAATTTTCGCTTCTTCACAAGAACCGCACTGCCTTCGGCAATCATGTGCTTAAAATTCTCAATTACGTCATCATTAGTCATATAAGAATGACCGTAAGAGTGACCTAAAACTTCTTTCAGCTTGGACATCTTCGTAGAATCACATTTCCAGTTATGTAAAACAAAGTTTGAAATCACATAATGATCCTCGCTCAGGAAGGCAGGGAAATCAGGCCACTTATAAACGGAGTAATCCGAACTAATTACAATTTCCTTTAACACAGGAGCACCTCCTTTTCGACATTGACATATATCTACATAACAGCGGATGTTTGTACCCCTGTAACTCTGCTTATGCAAGTGAATTTCTATAAAGGAAGGGCAGACGTCGGTACCGGACGGCCCTCCGGCCTGAAATGACCGAAACCGTTCAGGAAAACCGGTCATCCCCCACCCTAAAACCAATTCAGCGATTTCGATAAATAAAATCAGGTTATTCACGATAGCGGATTTTTCCGCCCGAATGGAAAATTGATTTGAAGGACTGTGTCGCTCGTTTTTAAAGAAAATCAGGATCTGAACGCAATTACATAAAGGAGGACGGAAATCATGAACAGGGCAAAGCAGCGGATATGGAGTGAGGCAAAAAACCTGGCGAACAGCCGCAAAGAGCAGGCTTCGGAAAGCCTGGAGGGACTGGCAAGGGCCCTGCGCAATACCGAGCAGCAGTTCCATCAGGAAAACAAGCCGGGTCTGGCGCATTACACTGAGAAGGCTGCAGGCAAGGTCGAGAACTTGTCCCAGTACCTGAAGAACACCGATGTCGAGGACCTGCTCCGCAGCGCGGAAAGCCTGGCAAAGCGTCAGCCGGTGATGGTTATTGCGGGCGCATTCATTGCGGGCATTTTCCTGGCAAGAATGATAAGGAGCTCGGCCCAATAAAAATCTGGAGGTAGATGATGGAAAGGCACAGAGAGGAGCAGTCGCTCGGCGAACTTTTCGGCGAGTTCACTGCAGATATGCGAGCCCTGGTCCGCGACGAAGTGGACCTTGCAAAAGCGGAGATGTCCGGCAAGATGACACAGGTTAAGAAGGACATTGCCTATCTTGCCGTGGGCGGCCTGATAGCATACGCAGGCCTGCTGGGGCTGGTGGCATTCTTCATAATCATCATTGGCGACGGGATACCCCTGTGGGCGTCGGCGCTGATTGTCAGCATCGTGGTGGGCGGTATTGGCTATTTCTTTGTCCAGAAGGGCTTAAACGATCTCAAGAGCAGGACATTTGTCCCGCAGCAGACGGTTGAAACTCTCAAGGAGGACAGGCAATGGCTGAAAGAACAAAGATAATCGGGACGGGGGAGAGGGACCCCGAATTCATCCGCCGGGACATTGAACGGACCCGCAGCAGGATGAGCAGGACAATTGACGAAATGCAGGAAAGGTTCACCCCCGAGCACATTAAGTCCGTTGCCAAATCGGTTTTGAAAGAGCAAACGGTCGACCGGGCCGTAAGGGTGACTAGCAAGGCGAAGGAAGGGCTCATGAAGGCGCGGACGAATGTGACCGGATTTGTCAGGGATAACCCCCTGCCCGCGGCCCTGGTGGGTTTGGGGCTGAGCTGGCTGATGACGGAGATGTTAATGCCTGCGGGAGCGGGAATGATGGGAACTGAGGAGCATGCCGGCACAGGTCGACGGGGGCATTTTCCGCACGGCGCGAGCAAAGACGCTTCCCGGCAACCCGCATGGGAAAGGGGCCGGCATATGGGCAGAGCGGCCGGAGAGGGCCGTATGACATCCGGCCGCAGTTTCCTCGAGGAGAACCCGGTCATGCTCATGGCTGCTTCAATTGCAGCGGGAGCGGCGCTTGCCGTCAATATGCCGTTTGGCGGGGAAACAGATGTTGAAGGGGCGGGACGGGAGTTGAGGGAAAAAGCGAAACATAAATGGGAGCAAATGAAACAGGGTTTCAGGGAGACTTCGGAAAGCTCTTAGGACCGTTTTGACAGATCTTTATCGGAGGAGGATGAAATGAGAAAGACAACGGCAGTATTGATGGTTTTTGCCTTCATATTTACGGTATCCTGCGCAAGCATACCCGAGGAACATAAAGGGGCGGCGACAGGCGCAGGGGTAGGCGCGGCGGGAGGGGCTATTGCGGGAGGTGTACTGGGCGGCACCAGGGGCGCTGTGCTCGGCGGTTTGGCAGGCGCTCTTGTCGGCGGTGCTGTAGGAAACTATGGCTATGACCAGCGCCGGACTCAGCAGGAGACCGCATCGGCATACAGCTACAGTCCGGCCAAGGGTGATA
>CAZKYN010000093.1:0-12110 GCA_964556675.1 uncultured Syntrophaceae bacterium | reverse complement strand
CCTGCAGGGGGCGAAGGACGCCCTGGACAAGACGCAACGGAACAAAAAGCGCTACGACCAGCTTTATGAAAGGCAGGTGGTATCGGCCCGGGAATATGACGCCGTGCGGCTCGAATATGAAACGGCCCGCGCGCGTTACGATGAGGCCCGCGCTGCTCTCAGCCAGGCCCGCAGCAATCTGAACAAAGAGGACAGCCTGCGCAGGGAGGTGGACGCGTCGTCCGCCCAGATCAAGTCCCTGCAGTCGGCGATTGAGCAGGCTGAATTGCAGCTTGCGTACACGGAACTTAAGGCGCCCTATGCCGGGGTCGTCCTGAGCCGCAACATCGAACCGGGCGAAGTGGTCTCCCCGGGACGCCAGGCCATAACGATGGCGGACCTCTCCTCGGTCGACCTGAAGATATTTGTGGGCGAGACCGAGATCGGCAAAGTCAAGCCGGGCGGCCCGGTCGACGTCAAAGTCGATACGTTCCCCGGCAAAGTCTTCAAGGGGCACATCACTTTTATTTCGCCGGAAGGCGAGTTCACTCCCAAAATTATCCAGACCCGGAAAGAGCGAGTGAAGATAGTCTATCTAGTCAAGGTCTCCATCCCTAACCCCGACCTGGAGCTCAAGACGGGGATGCCGGCGGACGCCTGGCTGCGATAACCGCAATGGGACTTGCCGCTTCCGAACACTTCGTCACCCTTGACAACGTCTCCCGGAAATTTAATTCCATTACCGCCGTGAGCGGCGTCTCCCTGGACATTCCCGCCGGGACCATCTTCGGTTTCGTGGGCTCCGACGGGGCGGGCAAATCCACGCTTCTGAGGATCATTGCCACAATGGTCCCCCCGGATTCGGGAGAAGTCCTGATCGGAGGGCTGAACGTTGTTTCGCAAAAAACCCGGGTCAAGGAACTGATAGGGTACATGCCCCAGCGCTTCGGGTTGTATAAAGACCTCACCGTCAGGGAAAACCTCGATTTCTTCATGGACATCTTCGGGATAGCCGCAAAAGACAGGGCGGGGAGGCGCGAGCGCTACCTCGGCTTCTCCAACCTGCTGCCGTTCGAGGACAGGCCGGCTGGGGACCTTTCGGGCGGGATGAAGCAGAAGCTCGGCCTTGCCTGCGTGCTGGTGCACGAGCCGCGCCTGCTTATCCTGGATGAGCCCACCAACGGGGTCGACCCTGTCTCGCGCCAGGAATTCTGGGATATCCTCCTGGAGATGCGAAACGGCGGGATGACAATCCTGATATCGACAGCATATCTGGACGAGGGTGAAAAATGCGACCGGCTCGCTCTGATGCATAGCTCCCGCGTGCTCGTAACCGGCACGCCCGCGGAGGTCCGCGCGGGGAACCCCGATCTCGAGGAGGCCCTGATAGAGAGGATCAGGGAAGTGGACGCGTCCCTTGTGGACGAGAGGTTCGAGTATTGAACTTATCGAGTTCGCGTCACCCCTGTGAAAGCAGGGGTCCAATAAAAAAACTGGATTTCCTCTTTTCGCGGAACAATGACATGCCCTGCTTGCTGGAAATGTCATTCTGAGGGAGCTTGCGACCGAAGAGTCTATTTCATCGCCGCTGGCGTTCAGGATGACATGGGAAAAATGATCGTATGCCCGACACCGCCGACATAGTCTCCGTCAAAGACCTGGAAAAAAAATTCGGCAATTTTGTCGCAGTGGACAGGATCAGCTTCTCCGTGAAGAAAGGGGAGATATTCGGCTTTCTCGGCCCCAACGGCGCGGGCAAGTCCACGACCATCAGGATGCTTTGCGGCATCATTACGCCAACGTCCGGGGAGGGTCATGTCGCGGGACATGATATCATCACCCAGAGCGAGGAGATCAAGCGGTCGATCGGATATATGTCGCAGAAGTTCTCACTCTACGAAGACCTGACCCCGTTTGAAAACATCCGTTTTTATCTTGGCATATACGCTGTGGACGAGGATAAATGGCCTGAACGGATCTCCTGGGTGCTGGAAATGACGCGGCTCGGGGACGTCCGGGACCGCGTCACGCGGGAGCTGCCGCAAGGCTGGCGTCAGCGCCTTGCCCTGGGCTGCGCGCTCCTGCACCGGCCGGACATCCTGTTCCTCGACGAGCCGACTTCCGGCGTCGACCCCATCACGCGCCGGCACTTCTGGGATTTCATCAAGCGCCTGGCCCAGGGGGGCATGACGGTTTTCGTCACCACCCATTACATGGAAGAGGCCCGCAACTGCGACCGGATCGTCATGATAAACCAGGGGAGGATCGCGTCCATCGGCAGCCCCGCGGAAATCACGCGCGAGACTTTCCCGGACAAGCCCGGCGCGGACCTCAATGATGTCTTCATCAAGCTCATGTCCCGGAGAGAGCCTTGAAGCTGATCAACATCCAGGCGATAGTCCGCAAGGAATTCTTCCATCTCATCCGGGATTTCCGGAGCTTGTACCTGGCGTTCATCCTGCCGCTGTTCCTGATCCTGCTCTTTGGGTATGCGCTGAGCCTGGACGTGGACAACATCCGGACGGTCGCCGTCGACTACGACAACACCGGGACGAGCCGCGATTTTCTCAACCGGCTCGATGCATCGCCTTATTTCGAGGTGTTTGCCCGCCTGCCGAACACTGCCGAGGTGAACAGGTATCTCGACAACTCCTGGGCGGTGATGGCCGTGATAATCCCGCCCAAGTGGACAGCCGACCTCCAGGCGGACAGGGATGCCCGGATGCAGGTGATATTTGACGGGAGCGACCCCAACTTCGCCGGCATCTCCAGGGGGTACATGATCGGCTTTGTAGACGGCTACAACCGCGCGCAGTTTGGGGATTACCTGGAAAGACAGGGAATGGGGAAAAGGAGGGCCGCGCTGGATGCACGGGTGCGGGTCTGGTTCAACGAAGACCTGGACAGCCGCAACTTCGTCGTGCCGGGGATCATAGCCGTCATCATCATGATAGTCGGGGCGATGCTGACTTCTCTTGTGATCGCCCGTGAATACGAAAACGGTACGATGGAAACCATTCTCTCCCTGCCGGTGAGGGCAGGCGAATTCCTGGTCGGGAAGGCCGTCCCCTATTTTGTGATCACGATGATAGACGTCCTCGTGGCGATCCTCATGGGACAGGTTTTATTTGGAATAGTCATGAAGTCGAGTTTCTGGCTGATGGTTCTCGCCACCTCGCTTTACGTACTGGTCGCGCTTTCTCTGGGCCTGCTTATCTCGATCGTCACCAAATCCCAACTCGTCGCAAACCAGATCGCGATCCTTATAACCTATCTGCCCTCGCTTCTCCTTTCGGATTTCGTCTTTCCCAGCGAGAACATGCCCGCGGCGCTCCAGGCGGTCACGAAAATAATTCCCGCGACTTATTACATCGATATACTTAACGGCGTCTACCTGAGGGGAGTGGGCCTCGATTATTTATGGCGGGATTTCCTGGTCCTGTTTGCAATGTTTTCGATCCTGGCGGCCCTGAATATTTCGCGGCTGAAAAAGGAGGGGATGTAAATGAGCCTCCTCAGAGTCCGTGAACTTGTCCGGAAAGAATTCATCCAGCTTTTCCGGGATAAAAAGAACCTGCGCCTTCTGATCGTTTCACCCCTGGTCCAGTTGATAATTTTCGGCTACGTCATGTCGACCGACGTCCGCAATGTTACCATAGCTTTGCTCGACCAGTCCCGGACGCCGGAGAGCCGCAGGGTCGCGGATTCCTTCAGCACGGGCATTTTTCACATTGTGGCATATCCGGAAACCTCGGAGCAGGCTGACGACCTTCTGCTGCGCCGCAAAGTGAACATGGCTGTCAAAATCGGGCCCGATTTTGCCCGGAGGATCAGGAAAGGGGAAACGGGGCGGGTGCAGATCCTCGCCGACGGCAGCATGAGCAACATGGCCTCGGTGCGCATCGCCTACTCCCTTCAGGTTATGGAAAGGCTCAATCGCCAGTTCATGGCGGAGCTTTACCCTCAGAAAATCACGTTCGGGCAGGTCGATGCGCGGATCCGGACCTGGTACAACCCCAACCTCGACAGCCGTAACTTTTACGTCCCCGGCATAGTCGCGGTCCTGATCATGATCATTTCCCTGCTGTTCACTTCCATGGCCATCATCAAGGAGCGGGAGGGCGGTACGATGGAGCAGTTGATAGTCACGCCCATGAGACCGTCCGAATTGATCCTTGGAAAAACCATCCCCTATGCCATAATCTCGCTCATCCAGATGGTTTTTGTAACCATCTTCGCTGTCTTCTGGTTTGAATTGCCGATGGACGGCAGCCCCCTGCTGCTTCTGGCCGCGACTTGCCTGTTCCTCTTGAGCACGCTCGGGATAGGGCTGTTCATCTCGACCATTTCCGCTACCCAGCAGCAGGCAATGATGACGACCTTCTTTTTCATCCTGCCTTTTTTCATGCTGAGCGGGTTCGTCTTTCCGATCGTGAACATGCCGGAAGTGGTGCAGTGGCTCACATATCTCAACCCGCTGAGGTACATGCTGGTGGTGATCCGCGATATATTCCTGAAGGGCGTGGGGCTGGAAGTCTTCTGGACGCAGTTCGTCGCCCTGACCATTATGGGCGTTGTTGTCTTCGCGGCCGCGGTTATGCGCTTCCGGAAGAGACTTGACTGAAAAACGACAACTGATCCATGTCATTCTGAGGAGCAACGCGACGAAGAATCTTTTTTTAAAGACAGATCCTTCGCTTTGCTCAGGATGACAACCGATTCATGTAATTTTCGGGTTATAAACAAAAGAAACAGGCGCGACCGCAGCCGCACCTGCATTGTCTGATAAAGTCAATTTCCCCCCAGGCCGGAATGGAGAACGCAGGCCCTACGCCGGCCGCTTCGCGTCCCTTACGGCTTCTTTTACCCGGAAGAGGAGGTTTTCGCAAAGATCTCTCATCTCGCCGAGGTTCCTGACGAGCTCGCTGGCGTTCCGCGGCGCGCTGGACGACCTTATCTTCATCCTGTACATGCGGGTCATGTCTTTTGAGCAGTCCTTGCATTCGCTCCGCAGCCCGCTCCTCGTGCGGATGTTCTTATAAAATGCGGTCTCTTTTTTGCGCATTCCGCATTTGGTGCATATCTTCATAACCATATCTCCCTTTCGGTTTTATTCTATTATCTCGAGCGTGCTCCTTCTTCTGTTCTTTGCCGAGGCGGCGCTCAGGATGGTCCGCATCGCCTTCACAGTTGCGCCCTGCTTCCCTATGATCTTTCCGACATCATCCTTTGAGACCCGCAGCTCGAATATCATCGCCTGTTCGCCTGTAATCTCCTTGACATTGACCTGTTCGGGCTTGTCCACAAGAGATCTGGCCATGATCCTAATCAAATCTTTCATTTCGCCGCCTCCCCTCCTTTAGCTTTCGAGCACAATTAGACCTTCATTGATCGCGTATTTAATCAGCTCCGCCGTGCTGCCCAGATCGAGCTTGAACATAATATTCCTGCGGTGCGTCTCAACTGTTTTTATGCTGACGTGCAGGAACCCGGCGATCTGCCGCGCCGATCTGCCTTCCGCAAGGAGCTGCAGGATTTCCCTTTCCCTGTTCGTAAGGGAGGGGAAAAGCTCCGATTTGTTCCTGCCCGCCTTGTTGATGTAGTTTTTTACAACGATGTCGGCTATCCGGGGGCTCAGGTATGTCTGGTTGAGCGAAACGGCCCTGACCGCCGCCGCCAGCTCTTCGATGGCGCAGTCTTTCAGGAGGTATCCTGACGCGCCCGCTTCGAGCATCCCGGAAACAAACCTCCGGTCCGAGTGCATGGACAGAGCGATTACTTTAACGCCCGGCAACTCGTTGGTTATCCTTTGGGTTGCATCAATGCCATTGAGGCCCGGCATCGTGATATCCATGATGACCACGTCGGGATTGAGTTTCTGGGCCAGCTTCAGCGTCTCCCAGCCGTTGCCGGCCTCACCGACGACCTCCAGGCCCGTTTCATTTTCGAACAGCATCCTCAGTCCGTCCCGGACAATCTTATGATCGTCCGCCAGCAGAATTTTAGTTGCCATATGGAATCCCGGTTGTCTCAAATGTTAACGGAAAAAGACGAAAAGGATCGTGCCCATTCCGAAATAAAAAAAGGCAAACAACACCATGCCGTAGACCAGCCTGGCGAAATGCCTCTCGGCGCCCCAATTCCGGAAGTCCCGGACAGTCACGAAGGACCGGTTGCTTCTGTTTGCTCCTTTATTATCCATGCTTTATCCTATGAGTCGGTTCTGGATCGAATATTGCGTCAGTTCGTTGTTGTTCCTGGCATTCATTTTTTCCAGGATGCGCTGCCGGCAGATGCTGATTGTCTTTATGCTCAGGGACATTGATTGCGATATGTCCTTGAGCTTTTTCCCGGACGCCAGCATGCACATGATCTGGTACTCCCTGTCGTTGAGGTTTTCATGCGGCTGCTTCTGGATATTGCTGTCCAGGTGATCCGCTATCCTTTCGGCCAGGGTGCCGCTGATATATTTCCCTCCGCTCAGGAGGGCCTTGATTGCCTTGAGCAGTTCATCGAGGTCCGCGTCCTTGCATATATAGCTCGAAGCGCCGGCCCTGATTGCGCGCAGGGCAAACTGGCTTTCTGAGTGCATGCTGAGCACAAGGATGGGCGATCTGGGATTGCTCTGCCTGATTTGCTTGAGGGTGTCGAGGCCGCTTTTGCCGGGCATGGACAGGTCCAGCAGGATAAGGTCCCAGTTGGTCTTTTTCGATTCGGCTATGGTCTGCTGGGCGTTCTCGGCCTCGCCGAATTCTACCGACCCCACGGCTCCCGACAGGATGTCTTTCAGGCCTTTGCGGACTACAGGGTGGTCGTCGGCTATAAGTATTTTAGTCATTGCCGTCTCCGCATGCTTCATCGGTTCGGAAAGAAACAGTTTGTGATCGGCAGCCGGAACTCTCGTTGCAGACAGTGCAGTCTTGCGGTCAGGCATTTCAGGTCATCCCAAAAATATGATTTCAGGTTCAGCCCGCGAATCGGGTTTTCTCAAGAGGGTATTTGAATATAACAATCAAAGATAAGTTACTATACGGGAATACCTGATTTTGATTAGCTATAAACCTTAAAATCGCTAAGGAAATTCCTTAGCGTCCTTTAGCGCGGGAATTTCCCTTATTACGGTGAAATGCAGAGGTGGCACGGATTAAAGCAGGATGAATATTTTATTGTATATACTGATTATTTGATTGCTGCTCCTGAAGCCCTTACGGAAGGGTCTGTATGGTAAAGTATACCGATGAGCAATAAAGAGGGGCGGCAAGGCCGCCCCGTCTGTTGTGGCCGGCATTATCTGGCAAGAGGCAGAGGCTCCTTCGGAGAGCCGAGGGCCCCGCCGAAGCCGGCGGCAATCGCACCCAGAATCATTCCAATAAAGGCCCATATCGCAGCTTTCGACATTGCGCCGAAGGCCTGTTCAGTAGTCTGCAGGGCGCCCTGCTTTGTCTGGTAATACTGACTGATCCATTGATCGACTCTGGCTTCCGCATCGGGACGGCTCATATTTGTCCTCTGGACGAGTATGCTCACAACTGTCTCACGGTCCTGCGCGCTCGGCTGCTGAGGGTTGGCAAAGAGCCTCTGAAGCGCCTGGCTAAGTTCCTGGTTCTGCTGCTCGGTTACGGCCCCGCCCCCCTGGCCCAGCAATTGTCTGCCCTGCTGGGTTATTGTGTCGAGAGATATGCCGCGCTGTTGCGCCGCCTGCTGGCCCTGCTGCATGGCTTGAGGCGCCACGGTCTGGATGCCTGTTGCCACCAGCGACAGGCTTCGCCCGATTACGCCCGCGACACCGCTGATGAGCATGCCTACTGCCGTAGTCATAAAATAAAACGAAAGTAATGTTACCAGTCCCCATACGACGAGCCCATGCAGAGTCCCGGTCAGCGTCCGGGGGAACCCGGACAGTCTGCCCGCCACCCATCCTCCGCAGAAGAGGGCTATTATTGTACTGATCACAAACCAGATGCCTGCCCCGATCCCTACTCCGGCAAAAGGCGCCTGCTCAGTAGCGGGGTTGACCACCCCAAGGCCTATCCCGAGACCCAGGACGCTCAGCGCCAACTCGACGACAAGTGCCACAACCATGCCGGCGAAAATCGCCCCCCAGGAAGTCCGTTTGACAATGCTGCGGTACACGTCGGTGTCACCTGTCCTGTAATCGTATTCCCGGGAAACTCTTGTTTCATCAACCATGAAGTATTCACCTCCTTATTGCTTTTTCTCCATATTAAAAAAGGTTTCCGGCTCCCGCCATCGAGAATAACCTTATTTTGCCGCTGTGATTTCCTGAGTCCGCGCTCGGGCCGGCATGTTTTTTTTAAATTATGTTTTGTACATACGCGTTCGTTGATGTATAAAAAAACACTTGCTCTTTAAAGGAGGGGAACTTTGAAAGTAATATTCAATGAAGCTTTTTACCAGAGTTATACCTTCGACCCGGCCGCCGCCCAGGGCAGGATGGAGGCGGTCATGGACGTTATCCGGGACAAAGTAAATATTGTAAAGGCTGAACCGGCTGCTGAAGAGGACATAGCGGCATGCCATACAAAGTTCCACATTGAGGATGTCAGGAGGATGGGCATTTACGATATTGCCGCGCTTGCAGCCGGAGGGGCCGTCCAGGCGGCCGAAATCGGGATGACGGAGCCGTGTTTCGGGCTGATCCGGCCTCCCGGGCACCATGCCTCGTCCAACAGCTCCTGGGGCTTCTGTTACTTCAACAACATGGCAATTGCGATCGAGAAGCTGAAAAAGCAGGGTAAGATCAAGAAAGCCCATATAATCGACATAGACCTGCACTTCGGGGACGGCACGGTCAACATATTATCTTCGAAAGATTATGTCACGATCATCAATCCCTCATCGAACGTGCCGGAAATGTACCTTGACCAGGTGAAGAAAAGCATTCCTGACGATGCGGATGTAGTGGGCATTTCCGCCGGATTTGACAACCATAAAGAGGACTGGGGTCAGGTGCTCGCCACTTCCGACTACCGCGAGATCGGCAGAATTGTAAGGGAAGCTTGCGAAAAAAACGGGCGCGGATACTTTGCCGTCCTCGAGGGCGGGTACAACCACAGGGTGCTGGGACACAATGTAATGGCGTTGGTCGAGGGCATGGAAGGGAAATAAAAGGAAAGATTCATGGCGAGCACCGGGCCGGCTTTCTGCCGGCCTTTTTAATTTGAAGACCTTGAAAATGAGAGTGGGCCGGGTGCGTAATAGTGTTCGCACTGCGTATTTGCCTACACGCAACACAATGCTTGTAATCTCCTCGCGAAACCGATATAAAAAGTCCCGTCCAAACTTATGTTCCTGAATTGTTTTGGAAATTCACGTAGTGCGTGAATTTTGCCTCTTTGGCATGTTTGGTGCTAGTGCAATCTTCGAATTCTATTCGAGAGAGGCCTGAATGGATCAGAAGATTGCGGTTGTTTTCCCCGGACAAGGTTCCCAGCGGCCGGGAATGGGCAAAGACTTTTATGAGCAGGCGCCGGAAGCCCGGCGCGTTTACGAGGAAGCCTCGGATGCGCTCGGGATGGATATAGCCGCCCTGTGTTTCACGGAAGACGAAAGGCTCAACCTGACTGAATATGCGCAACCCTGCATCCTGACGACCGAAATCGCAATGCTCCGCGCCCTCTATTCCCTGTATGAATTGACGCCGGCCTGCTTCGGTGGGCACAGCCTCGGCGAGTACACGGCCCTGGTGGCTTCAGGCGCCCTCCCGCTCCAGGACATCCTCAAAATAGTCCACCTCAGGGGAAGGCTGATGCAGGAGGCGGTGCCGGCCGGCATCGGCGGGATGGCCGCCTGCATATCCAAAGACCTGGATGCGGACAGGATGAAGAACTCGATTTCCGATTTGCCCATAGATGTCGCCAATATAAATTCAGCCGACCAGGTCGTGTTGAGCGGTGTGCAGACCGCAATGCCCGAGGCCAGGGAAAGGATTGCCGCCGATCTCGCGGAAAAGCCCTTCAGGTTTGTGCCGCTTAACGTCAGCGCGCCCTTCCACAGCCGTTTCATGAGCCGGATCGAAGATCCCTTCGAAGACACGCTGGCAACGGCGAGAAAAAATCTCAAGCCGGAAGAAGCCGTCAAGGTCACTTCCAATTACACCGGGTCATTCCACTCCGACAAAGTTGAAGAGATTGAGAGCAGGCTTGTGGCCCAGTTGAGCAGCACGGTCAAATGGAAAGACAACATGCATGTCCTGGCCGCGTGCGCCGATGTCATCTACGAAATCGGCCCCAACCGCCCCCTTAGGGAATTCTTCAGGACAATAGGGGTGCAGTGCTCGTCTGTAACCACATTTGCCGGTGCGGGACGGATATTCGGCGCCAGCAATTAACACGTCCGGATTGCTTCAACATCATCAGAGGTTCGGGAGCGGAAAGCCTGGGCCTTTTTTATTCCCCCCTCTGCCCGGCCCGCTCGCTGGGGAGAGGTAGATTAAGGAAAGGATTTATAGCAGGAACGGATTATGGATTTAAGCCTGAATGACAACCAGCAGATGTATGTGCAAACCGTGCAGAGGTTTGTGAAAAGCGATATCCTGCCGAAGGTTCTGGAACTCGAGAAAGAGCACAAGTTCCCCGCAGGTCTGATAAAAAAGGCTTGGGAGATGGGAATACTCAACCTGAGCATTCCCGAGGCGGTCAAAGGTTTCGAGATCGACGCCGTCTCGACGGCGCTCATCATCAAGGAGCTCTCATACGGCGATACGGGAATTTCGACATCCGCGATGTGCAACGACCTGGCAAACGTTGTAATTGCCAAGCATGGTTCAGATGAGCAAAAACAAAGGTTCCTGCGCCCGTTTGTGGACGGGCCGCTGCTGGCTTCGTTCTGCCTGACCGAGCCCGGGGCGGGTTCCGACAACTCCTCCATGACGAGTTTCATCCAGAAAGGAAACAGCGGCAAGTACGTGCTCAACGGCTCCAAATGCTTCATCACCAATGCCTCCTATGCAGCCCAACTGACTGTATTTTGCAAGGTGGGCAAGCCTTCGGGAAATCTGCTCTCCTGCGTCGTGATTCCGGACCTCCCGGCGGTTGCCGGGCCGGTCGAGGCCGGCAGGAGTTTTGAGATGCCGGACGGCGGCTCCATCCAGATCGGCAAGCCGGAGGACAAACTGGGGCAGAGATTGTCGAATACCGCCGGCATCACTTTCGAGGACGTCGTCGTCAACGACGACCAGATCATCGGGGACCGGCGGCAGGGTTTCAAATACATAATCGACGTGCTCGATTACGCCAGGCCCATGGTGGCGGCAATCGGCGTCGGCCTTGCCAGGCGCGCCCTGGACGTCACCCTGGAATACACGAAAGAGCGCAAGCAGTTCGGGCAGAGGATCTGCGACCTGCCGGTGGCGAGGGACATGCTTGTCCAGATGTGGGAAAAAGTGGAACTGGCCGAACTGGCGCTCCTGAAGGCCGCCGTTATGGTAGAACAGAAGGCGCCGGACCGGGGGATCTATGCCTCGCTCGCCAAGAACATTGCCGCGGAAGCCGCTATCTTCTGCTCGACGGAAGGCCTTCACCTGCATGGCGGGTACGGCTTCACGACGGAATACGAGATTTCAAAGCTCGCCCGCGACGCCCATATTATCGATATATACGAGGGTGTGCGCGAAGTCCAGAACATGATCATCGGAAGGGAGCTGGTCTGATGCTTTACCTGCATGGGCTGGGGCACTTTTATCCTCCCAATGTCATCACGAACGCGTTCCTTACGGAACTTGATATTGGAACCAGCGAGGAATGGATCATGGACAGGGTTGGTATAATCAACCGCCATACCGTCCTCGATCTCGATTATATAAAGACGACAAAGAACGCGGACCCGCGCGCCGCTTACGAGGCGAGCCTCTTCAGCAACGCCCGGACCGGCGCGGAAGCGGCGAGGATGGCCCTGAGAAGGGCGGGGCTCAAGCCCGATGACATCGGGCTCGTCATCTCCGGGTCTTCCGCCCCCGATAACGTTTCGCCCGCGGAGGCAACCACGATTGCGGCGGAACTCGGCATCGAGGCGCCGTGTTTCGATCTCAATTCCGCATGCACGAGTTTCGGCATGCAGATCAACTTTCTGTCCATGATGAAGCCGGAGGCGTTGCCGCCCTTCGTCCTGAT
>CAZKYN010000092.1:0-12193 GCA_964556675.1 uncultured Syntrophaceae bacterium | reverse complement strand
ACTTTTTCAATGATGACCCGGCCGCGCTTGCTCAGGATCTTCATGATTTTGCCGGTCTTGCCTTTTTCCTTGCCGGCAATGACCTTGACAGTGTCGCCTTTTTTCAAATTTATTTTGTGCATTTTAAAAATCTCCGCGAGACTTAAATCACTTCCGGCGCCAACGAGACGATCCGCATAAATTGTTTGGCCCTCAGTTCACGGGCAACGGGGCCGAAAATCCTTGTCCCGATCGGCTCCATCTGGTTGTTAATCAGCACCGCCGAGTTATCATCAAATTTCAGGTATGAGCCGTCCGGCCTTCTGACTTCTTTTACGGTCCGGACCACAACCGCTTTCATCACATCGCCCTTCTTAACCTTCGTGTTCGGAAGAGCCTCCTTGACGGATACTACAATGATATCGCCCACCGTGGCGTATTTCCTTCGGGAGCCCCCCAGGACCTTAACGCAAAAGACCTTTTTCGCCCCTGAATTATCGGCCACATTTAATACTGTCTGCATCTGGATCATAAAAACACCCCGCTGTCACTTTTAAAGGTGACCGTCATTTTGCCTTTTCGATGATCTGGCGGACTCTCCACCTTTTGTCCTTGCTCAGCGGCCGGGACTCGATTATCAAAACCTTGTCGCCGATGCCGCAGGCATTTCCCTCATCGTGGGCCTTGTACTTGTCGTGCTGCTTGACATATTTATGAAACACCGGGTCTTTAACCGTCCTCTCAACGCGAACGACAACCGTCTTGTCCATTTTATCGCTGACGATCACACCCTGTAATGTTTTTCTGTTTCCTCGTTCACGCATGATAGCTAGACACCGGCCTCCTTTTCCCTGAGAACTGTCTTGACACGCGCCAAGTCCCTTTTCGTGTTGCCCTTCGATGCCGTGGAATCAAGTTGTCCCGTCGCATGGCGGAAGCGCAGGCGAAATATCTCCTCTGTGAGGTTTTTCTCTTTTTGCTTCAGCTCATCAAGGCTGAGATCCCTCAATTCTTTAGCCTTCATCGGAAAACTCCCTGGTAATAAATCTTGTCGATATCGGCAGTTTGTGGGCCGCAAGCCGGAACGCTTCTTTCGCGATATCCTTGGCCACGCCGTCCATCTCGTAAAGCACCATTCCGGGTTTTATAACCGCCACCCATCCTTCAGGGGAACCTTTCCCCTTTCCCATACGAGTTTCGGCGGGTTTCTTCGTAACGGACTTGTGGGGGAACACCCTGATCCAGATCTTTCCGCCTCTCTTGACGTGACGGGTCATCGCGATACGGGCCGACTCGATCTGCCTGGAAGTTATCCAGCCGCATTCCGTGGCCTGCAAACCGAATTCACCGAAATCTATCTTGCTGCCGCGGGTTGCCACCCCGTTCATCCGGCCTTTTTGCAATTTCCTGTATTTAACCCTCTTCGGCATTAGCATGATTTAAAACTCCTATATGAACCTGATCACTCGGCTTTTTCCTGGATTTTTCTCGAAGGCAGCACTTCCCCATGGAATATGAGCACCTTTATTCCTATCAAGCCGTAAGTGGTTGCCGCTTCCGCAAAGCCGTAGTCGATATCGGCCCGCAGTGTATGGAGCGGCACTCGGCCTTCTCTGTACCATTCCATCCTGGCCATTTCCGCGCCTCCCAGCCGGCCCGAGCAAGTTATCCTGATTCCCTTAGCGCCGAACTTGAGGGCGGAGGTCACTGACTTTTTCATGGCGCGTCGGAAAGAAACCCTTCTTTCGAGTTGCAAGGCCACATTCTCTGCCGTCAGCTGGGCGTCGGTTTCCGGCTTACGGACTTCAAGTATGTTTATAATCGCCTCTCCAGATGTCATGGACTCCAGCTCTTTTTTAAGCTTCTCTATCTCCACGCCTTTTTTGCCGATGATGACTCCGGGGCGCGCCGCATAGATATTGACCTTCGCCTTATCGGCAGCCCTCTCTATGCCGATATTCGATATGCCGGCATGATAGAATTTCTTTTTCAGGAATGTCCTGACTTTCAAGTCCTCATGGAGCAATTGGCTGTAATTTTTTTCTGCGAACCACTGGGACGTCCAGGTCTTTACTCCTGCCAACCTGAACCCTATCGGATGAACCTTTTGTCCCAAATTACACCTCCTTAAAAAATAGCTGACTACTGCTCGTCCAGCACAACTGTGATATGACTGGTTCTCTTCTTTATTCCCGCGACCCTGCCCTGCGCACGGGCTCTCCACCTCTTGAGCGAGGGACCCTGGTTGACGTAAATCTCCTTAACAAACAGGATCTTCTCATCGATATTCGG
Organism: uncultured Syntrophaceae bacterium; assembly: GCA_964556675.1. Classification (GTDB taxonomy): domain Bacteria; phylum Desulfobacterota; class Syntrophia; order Syntrophales; family UBA4778; genus JBDKTK01. The sequence goes on along the minus strand of CAZKYN010000092.1, from coordinate 9,922 downwards.
ATTCTGGGTGGCGTTGGCGAGAGCCGATTTTAAAACTTTTCCCACCAATGCTGCCGCTTTCTTCGGGGTGAATGTAAGTACCCTCTGGGCCTCATCAACCTTCTTGCCTCTCACCAGGTCGACAACAAGCCTTGCCTTCTGGGGAGATATCCGGACAAATTTTGCAACTGCTTTCGCTTCCATATTGACTCCGCTGTGTTAACAGCCTTATTTTCTGACCTTCGTTTTTCTATCGCCCGAATGGCTGAAAAAAGTCCGGGTCGATGCAAATTCGCCTAACTTGTGGCCGACCATATTTTCCGTTACAAACACCGGGATGAACTTCTTTCCGTTATGGACGGCAAATGTAAGGCCGATCAGTTCCGGGGTTATCGTCGATCGGCGCGACCAGGTCTTGATGACGCTCTTATCTCCGGATGCCTGGGCCCGTCTTATCTTCTCGAGGAGAGACTCTTCCACATAGGGACCTTTTTTTATTGAACGTGCCACCTGTTACCCTCTCTTCTTGATAATATACTTGTCGGTGTTTTTGTTCTTTCTTGTCTTGTAGCCTTTGGTCGGAACGCCCCAGGGCGTCACCGGATGCCTGCCTCCGGAACTCTTTCCTTCTCCGCCTCCGAGCGGATGGTCGACGGGGTTCATCGCGACGCCACGGACCTTGGGCCGGCGCCCTGTCCACCGTGTTCTGCCCGCTTTTCCAAAGCTGACATTTTCATGCTCAATATTTCCGACCTGGCCCAGAGTTGCCCTGCATTCCACGAGGACTTTCCTGACCTCTCCCGAAGGAAGCCTGATCTGGGCATAATCGCCTTCTTTTGCCATGAGCTGTCCATAGGAACCGGCGCTACGGCATATCTGCCCGCCTTTGCCGATCTTCAATTCGACATTGTGGACAAAAGAACCCAGCGGGATATTTTTCAGCGGCATCGAATTTCCAGGCTTCACATCAGTGCGCTCACCGCTGACAATCATATCTCCGACTGCGATTCCCACCGGCGCGAGAATGTATCTCTTCTCCCCGTCGACATAGTTCAGCAGGGCAATTCTTGCCGAACGGTTAGGATCGTACTCAATGCTTGCAACCCTGGCGGGCACGTTAATCTTTTCACGGCGAAAATCAATAACCCTGAACTTTCTCTTGTGGCCGCCGCCGATATGCCTGCTTGTGATTCTTCCGTAAACATTCCGGCCGCCCTTTTTATTAATAGGGACCAGGAGTGACTTCTCGGGGGTGTCGGCAGTAATTTCTTCGTGGGTAGATCCGGTTTGAAATCTTCTGCCCGGTGAAGTCGGTTTATATTTTCTAATAGCCATCTGCGGAGATCCTCTTCACTTAAACCTTTTCGAACATTTCAATGGTGTTTCCCTCGGCAAGCGTGATTATGGCTTTCTTCCAGTCGCTCTTCTGTCCGACTATCCTGCCAATTCTTTTCTTCTTGCCGGTTATATTCATCGTCCTTACATCGACAACTTTGACTTTGAATATCTTCTCAACGGCATTGCCGATTTCGATCTTATTTGCCCTTCGGTCCACTTCGAAGATGTATTTGTTACCTTCCCTGGCGGTAGTGCTCTTCTCAGTTACCAAAGGTCTCTTTATGATTGAATGCAGTTCCATTATGACAACAAAGTCCCTTCAATATTTTTTGCTGAGGGTTCCATTAGGACCAGGTGCTCGTACCTCATCAGATCATAGACATTTATGCCCTCTGATCTCATCATCTTCATGTTCTGGATATTTCGCGAGGATTTCTCCAGTTTGTCATTGGAGCCGTCCAGGACAAAAAGAACGCTTTTCAGACCGAACCTGTCGAGGACCTCTTTAAATTTCTTGGTCTTGATCTCTTCCATAGGGAAATCGTTTAGGACAATGATCTTCTGGTCGCGGCATTTCAGGCTTAATGCGGATTTCAGGGCCGCTCTGCGAACCTTCTTGGGCACCGTGAACGAGTAATCGCGCGGGTGCGGGCCGAATACTATTCCACCGCCTCTCCAAATAGGGGACCTGGACGACCCGGATCTTGCCCGGCCTGTACCCTTTTGCCTCCAGGGTTTTTTGCCGCCGCCGCTCACAAAGCTGCGCTCTTTAGTAGATGCCGTGCCCTGACGCTTGGCCGCCATCTGCATCCGAACAACCTCGTAGATGGCTGATTCGTTTACTTCCACTCCAAAGATGGAATCGCTGAGCTCAAGTTCGGACACTTTGTTCTTTTGTATGTCGTATATGTCTAAAACCGGCATTTCTTGCTCCAGTCACTACTTGGCTTTTTTTATGCTTTCCCTGATCACGACTATGCCGTTATTGCTCCCCGGCACAGCCCCCTTAACCAGGATTATGTTCATTTCCGGCCTTATCCCCAGGACAGTAAGGTTCTGGACAGTCACGCGCTGGTCGCCCATGTGTCCCGGAAGCTTCCGGCCTTTGAGAACCCTCGAGGGATCGGCGCTGGCGCCGATCGAACCGGGCGCCCGATGGAACATTGAACCATGAGTGGCCCTGCCGCCCCTGAAACCGTGCCTTTTCACGACGCCGGCAAAACCTCTGCCCTTGCTCGTCCCGGTGATGTCGACATTATCGCCGACTTCAAAGATATCCGCTGTCAGCTCGGCGCCGAGTTCATAAGTATCCGAGGATTCAACCCTGAACTCCTTCAGAAAACGGAAGAGTCCCTTATCGGCTTTCTTATAGTGTCCCTGCAGAGGCTTGGTGACATTCTTGAGCCTTTTCCGCCCGAAGCCGACCTGAATCGCCTCGTAACCGTCTTTCCCGCAGCTCTTTTTTTGAATGACCACACAGGGGCCGGCCTCGATCACAGTTACCGGTATTGCCCCCTCGTCAGAAAAGACCTGTGTCATTCCGAGCTTTTTTCCTATCAGTCCCTTTTTCATTTATCCATTCCGCCGTATTCAAAAAACAGGAGATGAACCAATAATCCATCTCCCGTCTTCTTCAAATTACAACTTTATCTCGACATCCACTCCGGCCGAGAGATCGAGCTTCATGAGCGCGTCGACGGTCGACTGAGTAGGCTCAATGATATCGATGAGGCGCTTGTGCGTGCGCATTTCGAATTGCTCTCTCGACTTCTTATCAACATGCGGCGACCTGTTTACGGTATAGCGGTTTATCTCGGTCGGCAAGGGAATTGGGCCCGCCACGCGTGCGCCGGTCCTCTTGGCCGTGTCCACTATGTCTTCCGCAGACCTGTCCAGCAGTTTATAATCGTAAGCTTTAAGTCGGATTCTGATCTTCTGATTTTCCATAATAACCGTTCTAGATTTCTTATTCTATTATCTGGCTGACAACGCCCGCGCCGACGGTCTTGCCGCCTTCGCGGATAGCGAACCTAAGCTGCTCTTCCATTGCGATCGGGGTAATCAATTCAACCGAAAGCTCGACGTTATCGCCGGGCATAACCATCTCGATCCCTTCGGGAAGCTTCGAAACGCCGGTCACGTCTGTTGTCCGGAAGTAGAACTGGGGACGGTATCCCGTGAAGAACGGGGTGTGTCTGCCGCCTTCTTCCTTGGTCAGGACGTAAACCTGGGCCTTGAATTTCGTGTGCGGGGTGATGGAGCCGGGTTTGGCTACGACCTGGCCTCTCTCAACTTCCTCGCGCTTGGTTCCCCTGAGCAGAACGCCGATATCGTCTCCCGCTCTTCCTTCATCGAGAGTCTTGCGGAACATTTCAACACCGGTGCAGACGGTCTTGAAAGTAGGTCTGATGCCAACGATTTCGACTTCCTCGCCTGTCCTGATGATGCCCCTGTCAACCCTGCCCGTTACGACCGTGCCGCGTCCGGAGATCGTGAAGACATCGCCAATCGGCATCAGGAAGGGCTTGTCGAGATCGCGGGTCGGCTCGGGGATATATGCATCGACCGCGTCCATGAGTTCCCAGATGCACTTCGCATCTGCCGAAAGAGAATCATCCGTCTCCAGGGCTTTAAGGGCGGATCCCCTGATAATGGGAAGGTCATCGCCGGGGAATTCGTAGGTTGTGAGGAGTTCTCGGAGCTCGAGCTCAACGAGATCCAGCAGCTCCGGATCGTCCACCAGATCGACCTTGTTCATGAAAACTACGATGTATGGGACCTGAACCTGTCTGGCAAGGAGGATGTGCTCGCGTGTCTGCGGCATCGGGCCGTCTGAAGCGGCAACGACCAGGATTGCTCCGTCCATATGGGCGGCTCCAGAGATCATGTTCTTTATATAGTCGGCATGGCCCGGGCAATCGACGTGAGCGTAATGGCGCTTTGCAGTTTCGTATTCAACGTGAGCGATGTTAATCGTAACGCCTCTTTCCTTCTCTTCGGGTGCGTTATCGATCATGTCAAACGCCATATATTGAGCCAACCCTTTCTTGGACAGGTGCTTGGTTATAGCAGCCGTCAAGGTGGTCTTCCCATGATCAACGTGCCCGATTGTCCCGATATTTACGTGCGGCTTAGTCCTTTCAAACTTTTTCTTAGCCATTTTAATTACCTCCTTCAGAAATGGTTGGTCTCATTTTGCCAAACTTAACCTTTTCGATTTGATCTCTTTTCAATTATATTTTTTGCCATATCTTCCGATACGGCATTATAGTTCAGAAATTGCATGGTATAAGCTGCCCGCCCCTGGGTTTTGGACCTCAGCTCGGTGGCATATCCGAACATCTCCGCCAGGGGGACTTCGGCATTGATTGCCTCAGAACCTGGCCGCGATTCCACGCTCACGATCCTCCCTCGCCGGGAACTGAGAGAACCGATAACATCGCCCAGGTAATCTTTAGGGACGACAACTTCGACCGACATAACAGGCTCCAGGAGAATCGGATGCGCCCTTCTGGCACCGTTTTTGAATCCCATTGAGCCTGCGATCTTAAATGCCAGCTCCGATGAATCAACTTCATGGTAAGAGCCGTCAACCAGTTTGACCTTAACGTCCACAACCGGGTAGCCGGCGAGGACGCCTTCTTCCATGGATTCCCGGACGCCCTTCTCGATGGCAGGGATGAACTCTTTCGGGATCGAGCCCCCGATTATCTTGTTCTGGAATTCAAATCCCTTGCCGGGCTCATTGGGCCCTATCTCCAGCCAGACATGGCCATACTGTCCACGGCCGCCGGACTGTCTGACGAATTTGCCTTCTGCCCTGGCGCTTCTGCGAATTGTCTCCTTGTAAGCAACTTGGGGCTTCCCTATATTAGCGCCAAGCCCGAATTCACGCGAGAGCCGGTCGACAATGATTTCCAGGTGCAGTTCGCCCATTCCTGAAATGAGCGTCTGCCCCGTTTCCTTGTCTGTCCTGACCCGGAACGAGGGATCCTCCCGGGCTATCTTCCCCAGCGCTATCGCCAGTTTTTCCTCGTCGGCCCTTGTCTTGGCCTCGATTGCAATGGCAATAACGGGCTCCGGGAAATCCAGGCTTTCAAGGATAAGGGGTGAATTCGGATCGCATAGTGTGTCGCCGGTTGTGGTTGAATTCAGTCCTACTGCCGCAACTATATCGCCAGCCCTTACCTCTTTGATGTCCTCTCTTTTATCGGCATGCATTTTGAGCAGCCGGCCGATTCTCTCCCGCTGGTCTTTCGTTACATTATAGACATAAGAGCCAGCCTTGAGAACCCCCGAGTACACGCGAAAATAAGTCAGTTGGCCAACATAGGGATCGTTCATTATCTTGAACGCCAGTGCCACAAAGGGACTGTCGTCATCAGCGCAAATTGCCCGGTCCTCTCCGCCTTTTGATTTCCCCAAAACTGGAGGCATGTCTACAGGCGAAGGCAGGAAATCCACAACCGAGTCAAGCAGCATCTGCACGCCCTTGTTCTTGAATGCGCTCCCGCACAGGACCGGCACAACCCTTAGGTTCAGCGCCGCTTTGCGGATAACATCCACTATTTCTTTTTGTGAAAGAGCAATACCGCTTAGGTATTTTGCCATGAGCTCCTCATCGTAATCCGAGAGGACCTCAATCATTTTTTCTCGTTGCGCCACAGCGATTTCCAGGAATTCCGCGGGTATTTCCTCAATCGCGTATTCCGCGCCCAGGGTGTCCCGATCATACATGAACGACTTCATGCTGATCAGGTCTATTATCCCCCGGAAGTGATCTTCCGCTCCCACGGGGATCTGGACCGGCAGCGGAGTGGCACCCAGCCTTTCCTGAATAGCCGCTACAACCCGGTTGAATTCCGCCCCTGTCCGGTCCATCTTATTGATGAACGCTATACGGGGCACCCGGTAACGGTCGGCCTGCCTCCAGACTGTTTCGGATTGCGGCTCTACCCCTTAAACCGCACTGAACAGGGCAACAGCTCCATCCAGGACCCTTAACGACCTCTCAACCTCGATGGTGAAATCCACGTGGCCCGGAGTATCTATTATGTTAATCCGGTGGTTGCGCCAAGTGCAGGTCGTGGCAGCGGATGTTATCGTAATGCCCCTTTCCTGCTCCTGCTCCATCCAGTCCATTATAGCCGTTCCGTCGTGGACCTCCCCCATCCTGTGGGAGACTTTGGTGTAGTACAGGATTCGTTCGGTTACCGTCGTCTTACCGGCATCTATATGGGCCATTATGCCGATATTACGCGTATGATGTAAAGGAACAGCTCTGGCCAATTAAGCCACCTGAATTATACAGTAAGAGCTTAAAACCTATAGTGCGCGAATGCCCTGTTGGCTTCCGCCATCTTATGGACATCCTCTTTCTTTTTTACTGACGCGCCGCGATTGTTGGCAGCATCGATTAATTCTGCAGCAAGCTTCTCTCGCATGGTTTTTTCCGTGCGCTTGACCGCGTTTCCGATAACCCATTTGATCCCGAGGCTTGTCCGGCGCTCGGGGGCGATTTCAGTCGGGACCTGGTAAGTGGATCCTCCAACCCTTCTGGACTTGACCTCGATAACCGGTTTGACGTTATCGAGGGCTTTCTCGAAAACTGCCAGAGGCTGCTCCTTCATCTTCTTCTCGATTATATCGAAAGCCCCGTAAAGGATCGATTCGGCTGTGCTCTTTTTCCCTCTCTCCAGAAGGTTATTGATGAACCTTGCCACCAGCTTGTTGTTGAATTTCGGATCAGGCGTTATGGGCCTCTTCTGTATGTCTCTTCTCCTCGGCATTCTATCCCCTCCCGCCCTAACTCTTTTTGGAACCGTATTTTGACCTGCCCTGTTTACGGTCCTGAACGCCCAGGGTATCAAGAGTTCCCCTGACGATATGGTACCGGACACCCGGAAGGTCCTTGACCCTTCCGCCCCTAACCAAGACAACAGAGTGTTCCTGGAGATTATGGCCAATGCCCGGAATGTAAGCCGTCACTTCGTAACCGCTGGTCAGACGGACCCTGGCCACCTTTCTCAAAGCGGAGTTGGGTTTCTTAGGCGTTGTAGTATATACTCTGACGCAAACCCCGCGCCTCTGGGGGGAATTCCCCAAGGCCGGAGTGGAAGATTTCTTCGCGATTTCCGATCTTCCTTTTCTTATCAACTGGTTGATAGTCGGCATGAATCCTCCGGATTTTTTCCAAAAATCCCGCCTAAGTTCCTCAAGCGGGATAAAGGTGGCTTAATTATCAGCTCAAGGCTTCCATGTCAAGCTCTTTCTCTTCTCCCGCAGGCTCGTTTTCGTAATTTTCGATCTGCATTTCACCGTCGCCCTCGACCGCTATGCCTACTTTTTTGTACATAGCGAGGCCAGTCCCGGCTGGGATAAGGCGTCCCATGATCACATTCTCCTTAAGGCCCCTGAGGTGGTCTATTTTACCGGAGAGGCTTGCCTCGGTTAAAACTCTTGTCGTCTCCTGGAAGGAAGCAGCGGAAATGAAACTCTGGGTGCTTAACGAAGCCTTCGTGATCCCAAGCAGGACAGGTTCGCCCACAGCGGGTCTGCCGCCCTTCGCGATAATTCTGTCATTCTCTTCCTGGAAGATATGTCTTTCGACCTGTTCGTCGGAGAGGAATGCAGTGTCGCCCGGATCAGCTATCTTAACGCGCCTGAGCATCTGGCGCACTATGATTTCTATATGTTTGTCGTTAATCTTGACTCCCTGAAGGCGGTAAACTTCTTGAACCTCATCGACCAGGTATCTGGCCAGCTCCTTTTCCCCTTTAATCGTGAGGATGTCATGGGGGTTGCTGGCGCCATCCATTAATGCCTGCCCGGCAATGACCCTGTCGCCCTCCTGGACGCTCACGTGTTTTCCTTTGGGAATGAGGTATTCCTTCTCGTCTCCAACTTCAGGGGTAACGACGATCTTTCTCTTTCCCTTAACGTCTTTGCCGAAGGAAACGATGCCGTCAATCTCTGAAATAACAGCGAATTCCTTGGGCTTCCTTGCCTCGAACAACTCGGCGACCCTGGGAAGGCCTCCGGTGATGTCCTTGGTCTTGGTCGTTTCACGAGGTATTTTTGCAATAATATCGCCTGCCTTAACGTAATCGCCTTCAGAAAGGACAATATTGCTGCCCACCGAGAGGAGATAGCGCGCCATGGCGTGGGTGCCTCCCGTTACCTTGGATGTTCGGCCCTCCTTATCCTTGATAGAAACACGCGGCCGCAGATCGGGATCGGTCGACTCTATAATGACTTTGCGGGAGAGGCCTGTTACTTCATCAACCTGCTCCTGCATCGTCTTGCCTTCTAGAATATCCCCGAATTTCACAAAACCGTCGACTTCCGAGAGGATCGGAATAGAGAACGGATCCCATTCGGCTATGAGGTCGCCTTTTTTAACCCTGCTGCCGTCCTCAAGCTTGATATGGGCGCCATAGGTAACCGGATACTTGCCGCGGCTGCGCTCTTCATCATCGAGGATATGGACTTCACCGCTGCGGTTCATGACAACGAGGTCGCCGTCCCTGCCTTTGACCACATTGAGGTCCACGTACTTGATCTTGCCGTCATGGCGGGATTCCAGGGTGGAGTGCTCCTCAAATTTGGCGGTACCGCCTATATGAAAGGTCCTCATCGTGAGCTGGGTTCCGGGCTCGCCTATTGATTGGGCTGCGATGATCCCCACTGCTTCACCGATATTAACCACGTGCCCGTGGGCAAGGTCGCGGCCGTAACAGTTGGCGCAGATGCCGTGTTTCGAACGGCAGGAGAGCACCGAACGGATCTTGACGCGCTCAATGCCGGCTTTGTCAATCTTTTCGGCTATAGCTTCATCAATCAGCTCATTGTCCCTGACCAGGATTTCGCCGGTGAACGGGTCTTTTACATCCTCGAGGGCAACCCTTCCAAGCACGCGCTCCCCGGCGGTTTCAATGATTTCACCGCCTTCCATCAGAGCCGATACGAAAATACCGTCGAGGGTGCCGCAATCCTCCTCAGTGATGATGCAGTCCTGCGCGACATCGACCAGCCTCCTGGTAAGGTAACCGGAGTTGGCGGTCTTCAAGGCTGTATCCGCCAGACCCTTGCGGGCGCCGTGAGTCGAGATGAAGTACTGCAGAACCGTCAGGCCCTCGCGGAAGTTAGCCGTGATCGGCGTCTCAATAATTTCACCGGACGGCTTGGCCATCAGACCGCGCATGCCGGCCAGCTGCCTGATCTGGGCCGCGCTGCCCCTCGCTCCGGAATCCGCCATCATGTAAATGGGGTTGAAGCTCTCAACTTTTTTGACCTGGGCCTCGGACTGTATTTCCTCAGTACCGATGTCTTTCAGCATCTCATTGGCAACCTTTTCAGTAGCATGCGCCCAGATATCGATGACCTTGTTGTAGCGCTCGCCATCCGTGATCAGACCATCCATGTACTGCCTCTGGATCTCGAGGACGTCCTTGTCGGCCTGGACCACTATTTCCCTCTTGCTGGGTGGGACGACCATGTCCTTTATAGCAATGGAAAGCCCGGATGCAGTCGCATATTTGAAGCCGAGGTCCTTGAGCCTGTCGGCCAGCAGGACTGTTGTTTTGTCGCCGCAGCTGCGATAGCA
>CAZKYN010000091.1:0-12230 GCA_964556675.1 uncultured Syntrophaceae bacterium | reverse complement strand
GCTACTGGTTCGAAGCGTCGGACATGAGTTCGGAAAAAAGGAAAGAGATGGAGGACAAATCCGTCCGGCTGCCCGCTAACGTGAGGATCCAGGAAGTCTCTATCCTGGGGGGCGTCCGGAAAACAGAGGGAGATGCGACCGTGAAGTTCTTCCGGAGAGGGTACACCCAGCCGGCTGTGCTGTACCTTTCCCAAAACGAGCGCGTCTACACGATTGTTTACAATCCCTTTTCCGGGACGGCAAGAACATACGACAAGATGATCAGGATAGACGAAAAGACCAGCGAATTCAAAATCTCTATTAATGTTCCTCATCCGGGTGCAGCGGCTCAATCTGCCTGAACGGCCGGGACTTTTTATATTTCCAGAAGCAAAAGACAACTAATGGTTTCTTACAGGAAGAAAAATTTTTTTCGTCCGGGATTTGCCGGCTTTTTTGAAAGGCGAGGCTTCACGCTGCTGGAAGTCATGATTGCCATGGCGGTTTTGTCGATCAGCCTGCTGGTGGTATTCCAGTCGCAATCGCAGAGCGTTTCCATGATGGCGTCGTCCCGGGCGACGACAATGCTCACATTGCTCGCCCAGGCCAAAATGGCGGAGCTGGAGACGGCGAATATCTCCTCGCTGGAATCCGGCAGCGGCGATTTCGGCCCCGACTATCCTGACTATACATGGGCAAGCAATGTCACCACGGAAGACGAGCGGCTGCTCAAGAAAATCGTCCTGAAGGTGCAAAACAGCAGGCTGAAAAAGGGCAATGCAATCACGGTTATGCTCTACAGATTCAAGAATTGACGGGCGCGGAGGTTTCACGCTTGTCGAAGTCCTGGTGGCGATCCTGATAGTAAGCGTCGTCCTTTCGACGGTTTACGCCTCTTTCAGCGGCACGTTCAGGATAAGCAGATCCGCCGGGTACGCCGAACAGTTGTACGACATGATGAGGATAACTGCCGACAGGATGATCCAGGACCTCGAATCGCTCACGCCCCAGCGGAACGTGTATGAATTGACGCTGACCGCCGGCGAAGCCTCCGTCGACGGCGGCCAGCTCGAGTTCATCTCCTCGGCCGGGTTGAGTTACACCGACGGCAGGTCCACGGCCAATGCCAGGATCCGCTACTACCTGACAAAGGAGCCCGAACAGGAGGGGTACTCGCTGTGGAGGAGCGACAGCGCCTCGATAAACACATTCAAGGACGGCGGCGCCCCGAAAGGTTTTTTGCTGTGCAGCCGTCTCAAGTCGATCAGGTACACCTTCTTCGACCAGGGCGGCGCGCAATACGATTCCTGGTCGGCGGGGGCCCGGGGCGGGAGGCCGCCCGCATCGGTCCTGATCAGGTTCGAGTTCCTCAATGAGAACCCGGAAAACGAACCTTACAGGTTCATGACGCGGATCGCGATACCTGCAAGGGGATAGAGGGCAATGGACTGCATCCGCAACGAAAGAGGGGCGGCCCTGGTGCTGGTCATCCTGATCGTGGGCATCATAGTCGCCGTAACCATGGAGCTCAACGCGTCATCCCGCGCCAATATTTACGAGGCGGCGAACTTCCGGGACCGGGTGAAGACGCTCTACATGGCCAAGTCCGGCTTCAACGCTGCGGGTGCGATGCTCTTGCGGGACACCAATAATTATGATGCGCTGACCGAGATCTGGGCCAGAACGGAGGTCCTTTCACCGTATTCGGCGCAGCTGTTCGAAGGGGAAGGGCATTGCATCCTCATAATCGAGGATGAAAGCGGGAGGATACCGGTGCACAGGATAGCGGAGGGCGGCGCTTACAATGAGCAATACAGGGATATGTTCTCGAGGCTCCTCAGCCTGCCGGAATTCAACCTGGACAGGGAGCAGGTGGAAACCATTATTGCTTCTCTGAAGGACTGGATGGACCCGGACGAGGAGCTGACGGCGCACGGCGCGGAGAGTCCGTATTACCAGTCGCTCCCGCAGCCCTATAAAGCGAAGAACGGCCTCCCCGACTCGCTCGATGAGTTGCTGCTCGTCAAAGGCATAACCCCCGAGATTTTCTTCGGGGCCGACGGGAGGCCCGGTATCAGGGATTTCCTCACCGTCCATGGAGACGGATCGATAAACATCAACACGGCCCCCAAGCTGGTGTTGAGGGCCCTTTCCACGGAGATAACCCCGGAGAGGGCAGACGCTATGGACAACTTTCGCCGGGACCCGTCCAATACGCTTTCCGACCCGAAGTGGTACACGAAAGTGGACGGAATGGCGGGCGTGACCCTGGCGGAAAACTTGGTTTCCATAAAGAGCAAATGCTTCCGGATCTCGTCAACGGGGGTGCTGTCCTCGATGAGAGAGACGGTTTCGGGAGTTATTGAGAGAGACATCGACGGCAAACGGCTGAAGGTGATCTTCTGGAAGACGGGATCATGAGCGCGGAATATATACTGGGCCTCGACATAGGGCCGCACACAATGAAAGCCGTAAAGATATCCGCCGGCGGGAAAACCCGGATTGCGGCGCTGGAGTCGATCGACATACGCCAATACGGCAGCCTCGAAGCGGCGCTGGAGCAACTCCGGGAGAGGGGTCTCGTCTGCGAAAGCTGCGTGACGTCAATTCACCCAGGCAGGCTCTCCCTGCGAAATATTTCCATGCCGTTCCGGGAAGAAAAAAAGATCCGGCAGACGATCGCCTTTGAGCTGGAGCCTGTCATCCCTGTTACGATCGAGGACGCAGTAATTGACTTCACGATCTGCGCCGAGGCCGGGGCGCCCGAGGTACAGACAGGCATGCAGGCCGCGGTGCTCGCGGCCGTAGCCCCGAAAGCCCTCGTCCGGGACCGGATCCAATTGCTCGAAAAATACATGCCGGAGGTCTCCGCAATCGACGTGGATGCGTTTCCGCTAGCGGCCCGGCTGGCGAAAAAAATCGAACCTGAATGCGCCCTGCTCGTCGACATCGGGGCGGAGAAATCGGCCGGTTTCCTGCTGGACGGCGGCCGCGTCCGTAATATCAGGTCATATGGCTTCGGGGGAGACATTCTCACCGGCATAATCGCGGATTCGGCGGGTTTGCCGCCGGACGAAGCCGAGGCGAGGAAAATCAGCGGGGATTGTGCTTCTGCAAAAGAGCCGGCGGACAAGGCCTGCCGGGATTTCGCAGAGGAAGTCAAGGCCACGCTGGAGATGCTGCGGCACGCGGGACAGAATGCAGACCCGGCCAGGATAATGTTCACCGGAGGCGGATCGCTCTTCCCCGCCCTGAAGGAAAATTTCGCCGCGGTCTTCGGCGTCCCTGCTGAGAGCGCCGATTTAACGGAAAGGGAAGATTTCGAGATCGAATCCGACGTGAGCGCCGTCTGGGGCCTGCAGTTCAACAATGCCCTGGCTCTCGCCCTGCGCGGCGGGAAGAAGGCCTCCGGCCTTGATTTCCGCAGGGGCGAATTCGCTCTTCAGAAGCACGCCCTCAAGTTGCGTCGTGACTTAAGGTGGGCCGCCATGATGGCCATGATAAGCCTGGCTGCCCTCATTTTAGACCAGGGGCTGGGTTATTACCTTGATTACGTGAGGCTGGGGAAACTCAAATCAACCGTCAATGCCGTGTTCAAGGCGAGCTGCCCGGAGGTCACGAAAATAGTGGACCCCGTCCAGCAGTTGAAAACGAAAATTGCCGAGGCCGGGAAGGTGTCGGCCGGCGGCAGCGGGGCGCCTTTTCTGGACCTGCTCAAGGAAATATCCACGACCGTTCCGCAATCGACCGGCTTCATGATCAACAGCCTTTCGTACGACGGGGAGCGGATCGAGATGAAAGCGGTCACGACCAGCTTCAACACGGCCGAGGAAGTAAAAAAGAGCCTTGCGGCCTCGCGGCATTTCAGCAACGTGAGCATCGGTTCGGCCAACATGACTAAGCAGGGCGGAAAGGTCGAGGTCGGCATCAGGATGGACGTGAGGAAATGAAAGAGTTCTGGAACAAGCTGGCGCCCGGACAGAAAAAAACCGTGATGGCCGGAGCAGCCGCGCTGGCGCTGATCATTTTTGTGCAATTCGCTTTCATGCCTTTTCTGGACGGCAAAAAGAAAATGAAGCGCTCGATTGCGCTCAATGAGGCGACGTTAAAGGAAATGTACAGGCTCGATTCCGAGTATTCGAACCTCAGGCAGAGCGTGAGCGCCATCCAGTCGGCTCTTGCCCGGCGGGCGCCGGATTTCAGCTTTTTATCCTTTATCGAAAAGAAGGCCGCCGAGGCAGGGGTCAAGGGGAATATGAAATCCCTGCTGCCTTCCCGGCCGATGCCCGCAGGCTCGTTAGAAGAATTGACGGCGGACATAAAGCTGGAAAAGGTGACATTGAAGCAAGTCGTGGATTTTCTGGCCGCGGCGGAGTCGGTTGACCAGGCAATTGCCCTGCGCAAGATCTCGATTTCGCGAAGCGCGGAGAATGCCGAATACCTGTCCGCCCAGATTCAGCTTGTGACTTTCCAGGACCAGCGGGGTAGCCCGAAACCCAGGTAAAATCGAGGGAGCCGGATGGACAACAGAAAAAAATGGGCAGCATACAGCCTTGCCCTGGCGGGATTGCTGGTTTTCTATCTTTTCATCCTGCCCGGCATTTTGAAAGGCCAGGCCGTCAGGCTCATATCGCAGGGCAACCCGGAGATAAGGGTCGCCATGGAGAGCGCGGCCCCGAGCCTGCCCGCGGGAATCAGGCTGGGCAATGTCGTGATTACGCTCAAAAACGGCAAATCGGTCGAATTCCGCAGGCTGGACATACAGGCAAGGCTGCTCAAGCTCCTGGGAGGCAAGCTGTCGCTGGCTGTGAATTCCTCCCTGTACGAGGGGCGCATGAAGGGCGCGGTCAGCTTTTTCCGGTTCTTTTCCGTGTCGGGCCCCTTTGCCGCGCATTTTGCTTTTGAGGATATCAAGGCGGGCGACTGCAGGCTGCTGAGTTTCGGGCGGCAGCTGACCGGCAAGCTCTCCGGCAATATCGAAATTGCCGGCGACACGGCAAACGCTCTGCAGGCGGAGGGCGGGATGCAGGTAAAAATTGTAAACGGGATGCTCCCCCTGGCTCCCAACAGCATGGGCCTGGAATTGCTGGCTTTCGAAAAGCTGGAAGCCGATACAGCCCTGGGACAGGGCATTCTGACGATCAAACGGCTTGACATCAAGGACAAGGCCGCCGCAGGAGAGTTTCAGGGCCGGGTTACGATCGACGGAAGCGCGCCCGAAAACAGCCGGTTCGAGCTGCAGGGTCACCTGGTTTTTTCTTTTGATCCGGGGCGCCGCCATGAGGCCCGCCTGCTGGGGACATATTCGAACCCGGCGCTTGAGATAATGTGAGGGAACGTGGATAAAATTTTCAGCATCATTTCCGAACTGAAGGACCGGTTGGCCGGGCCGGGCCGGGCCAATCACATCCGTATCGGGTCCACAATAGCGGCCTTCCTCATAGTCGGCTACGCCGCGGCGGACACCGCGATAAGCCTGGGCCGCATGGATATACCGCAGAGCCCCGCTCCGGCAGCGGCTCCGCACAATCCGGGGAATCCGGTTCCGGGGCAGGCCCCGGCCGATTACAGCATCATTATGGAGCGCAACTATTTCGGCTCGAGCAGCAAGCCGGTTTCGGGAGATTACAATTATAAACCGGATTACGCGGCAGGCTCGGCAAACCAGTCCGGCCTACCGCTGGACCTGCTGGGCACCATCGCGGGCAAGAACGGCCGCGGTTACGCGATTATCGAAGAGCGCGACAGGAAAAAGCAGGGCCTTTTCAAGGTGGGGGATACGGTAGCCGGCGCAACCATCAAGGAGGTCAGACGCAATGCCGTGGTCCTGAACGCAGGATCCAGGGATGAGTTGCTGGAAGTCAGGTCAGCGCCCCGCGAATCCCTGGCCGCAACGGGCGAGACTGTTCCCCAACGGGCTCCAATTGGACGTACGCCGGGCCTGCCCGAAAGACAGGTGCCGTCGCTGTCCGCACCGTCAGGGCAATTCGAAAATCCCGGCCTCAAGGAGGTTCGGGACCTGCTGGCGGAGGGACAGGCAAAGCCCCATTTCAATTCCGGCAAAATGGAAGGCTTTTATATCAATAAGGTCAAGGAAGGCTCTTACCTGAAAAAAGCGGGTCTCGAGGACGGCGACATAGTCCAGAGCGTCAATAACAGGAAGATCGAAAACCCCAACGACCTTGTCTGGATCCAGAAATCCATCAGCAACGCTGCTGACCGGGTTTCGCTCCAGGTGAACCGGAAAGGCAGGCAGATAAGCCTTGATGTCAAATAAAGCTCAAACAAACCCAGACAGCTTCGACCATCACAGCTTCATTGGCGAGGAGACTGATGTATTCTTCTTTTTTCGGACTCAATGAGAGCCCGTTCAACCTGACGCCGGACCCGAAATACCTGTACCTGAGCACTCAGCACCGGGAAGCGCTCAACCACCTCATTTACGGCATAAATGAGAGGAAGGGTTTTATCGTGATTACGGGAGGCATCGGGACGGGCAAGACAACGCTTTGCCGGACCCTTCTGGCCAGCCTGGACCCGAAAGTCGACTCGGCCCTCATATTCAATTCCTATGTCACGGATATCGAGCTGCTCGAAGCCGTAAACCAGGAATTCGGGATAAATATGGAAGGGCTGGAGAAAGGCAAGAAAAATTACATAGACGCGCTCAACCGCTTCCTCCTGGCGAATTTTGCCTCGGGGCGCAATGCGATAATCCTGATCGATGAGGCGCAGAATCTCTCGAATGAAGTGCTCGAACAGATCAGAATGCTCTCCAACCTGGAGACGGAAAAGGAAAAACTGCTGCAGATAATCCTTGTCGGCCAGCCGGAACTCCAGGACAAGCTGAAGTCTACGGCCCTTCGCCAGCTCAACGAGCGCATTACGGTCCGCTACAACCTGAAGCATCTGGCCGAGGAGGATATTCACAACTATATCGAGCACCGGCTCGAAGTCGCCGGCAATAAAGGCAGCCTGCGTTTTTCGGATGCGGCCTGCCGGCGCATATACAGGCATTCGAGCGGGAACCCCAGGAGGATCAATGCCGTGAGCGACAGGGCATTGCTGATAGCCTTCACGAGGTACAGCAACGAGGCGTTCTCTATCGGCAGGGACGAGATAAATTCGGCCATTTGCGATCTGGAGGGACGGTCCGGGAAAAAGCCCCTGACCCGGTTCGGGCAGGCCTGGCTTGGCGTCCTGATATTCGCGGCGGCGTTCGCGATCACGGCGGCCCTTGTCTGGGAAGGCTTGCTGGACAAACTATTCGGAAAGTTTTGAAAATGAGTTTCATACACGACGCCCTGAGAAAGGCACAGCAGCTTAAAGACGGCGGCTACTCCAATTACGAAAAGCTGATCACCGGACCGCGGAAGCCCGTCCGGGAAAAGAAATTCGGGAAGGCCAAGTGGGTCCTTGTCCCTGCCGTGATGATAGCGTTCATCTGCGCAGCGATAATAATGTACCAGGAAAGTTCCGGGATTAACTTTTCCGGGAAGAAATCCGCCGAAAGCCGGAGCGCAAGCCAAACCCGCAAACCGGTCCCGCCCCCTCCGGCAGCGCAGCAGCAACCGGCCCCGGGCGCTGCGGAAATTTCAGCCCTGTACGGCGATGCCTTGAAGGCGCAGCTGGCAGGCGACAGCGCGAAAGCCGAGGCTTTATACCGCCGGGTGATCGCCGCCAATCCGGGGCATGCCGACGCCCTCAATAACCTGGGGGTGATCCTCATGGCCGGCGACAAGACCGGGGAGGCAACGGACCTGTTCAAAAAGGCGATCTCCGTCAGACCGGACTTTGCCGATGCATATTACAACCTGGCCTGCTCGTACGCAAAGCTCAGGGAGCTGGAAAGCGGCCTGAAATTCCTGGAGCAGGCCGTAATGATAAAACCCGAGCTGGCGGCATTTGCCGGCCGGGACAATGATCTGCAGAACCTGCGGTCTTCGCCGAAGTTCAGGCAGATAGTGAATAAAAAAGAGCAAGGATAGGAAATGAAGTTTTTGAAAAAAGCAATATTGCTGGTAACGGTCCTGAGCCTCATCTCTCCCCCTGGAGTGCTCAATGCAGCCAGGATATCCGGCGACACACGCAGTCCGGACAGCGCCGGGCAGGCAGAACTGAAAGCACCCGCTTCCGCGCAGGGCAATGCCGCTTCGGTAAAAGAGGACGAGCCCGTTAAAAAGAAATCATCGGCCAGGGCGAACGCCGCAAAGGGCAAGAAAGGGGCGGCTGCCAAAAACAGCCGCAAATCTCCGGAAGCCAAGTATGTGACCATCGATTTCGATAATGTGGACATCCCCGTGTTCGTCAAGTTCATGAGCGAGGTCACCGGCAAAAACTTCGTGATCGACAACAACGTCAAGGGCAAGGTGACCATCTATTCGCCCAAGCAAATCTCGATTACCGAGGCTTACAAAGTGTTCGAGTCCGTCCTGGAAGTGCACGGCTTCACCACCGTGCCGTCGGGAGACATTATCAAGATCATCCCGGCCAAGGATGCCAAGGAAAAGAGCATTGAAACAAGGCTGGCGGGCGAGGGGGCCAATCCGTCCGATAAGATAGTGACCCAGATTGTATCTCTTAACCATGCCAATCCCGACGAAATGAAAAAAGTGCTGGATCCGCTTATATCGCGCACAAGCATAATCCTTTCATATCCGCCCACTGGGATGCTGGTCATCACGGATTACCTCTCGAATATCAAGCGGCTCCAGACGATCATAACCTCCCTCGACGTGGCCGGGGTCGGCGAGCAGATATCGGTCATCCCGATCAGGTATGCGGCGGCAGCCGAGGTCGCCAGGAACCTCACGACCATCTTCCAGGGGGACGCCCAGGCCCAGAGGCGCGGTCCTGTAAGCTCTCCCATGAAGGTGATGGCCGATGAGCGGACCAACTGCGTAATCCTGGTGGCCAACGAGGGCTTCACCCAGAGGATCAAGCAGCTGATAACTCTGCTGGACAAGGACATCCCCCGCGGCGAATCGAACATGAATGTCTACCGTCTGCAGAACGCCAACGCGGAAGACCTCGCGAAAATACTCATGAACCTCCCCAAGGACCCCAAGGCGGCGGGCGCTCAGAGCGGCGAGAAGGGGAAGGCCCCCGTGCTCTCCAAAGACATCACCATCATCGCCGACAAGTCGACCAACAGTCTTGTAATCACGGCCAACCGCGACGATTTCAAGGTCCTCTCCGACGTCATTGCCAAGCTCGACCTGCCCCGGACGATGGTGTACATCGAGGCGCTCATCATGGAAGTGAGCGTCACGAAAAACTTCCAGGTCGGCGTCGAATGGCGCACAATGCAGGACATCTCCAATAACGCCGGCTATTTCGCCGGTTCCGGGGGCGGCGGCACAGGAGGCCAGTACTCAATCCTGCCGAACGTCGCCGCGACGGCTGCCAATGCCGCCTCAATTGCAACGTTCCCTTCCGGCTTCAGCATGGGATTGCTGAAAGCAGGCCTTACGCTGGGAGGAGTAACCTTTCCGACAATCGGCGCGGCTGTCCAGGCCATGCAGCAGGACCAGGATATCCATATCCTCTCGACGCCTCAGCTGATGACGCTTGACAACGAAGAGGCCGAGATCAACGTGGGCAAGAACGTGCCTTACCAGACCAGGGCGGAGCAGAACACCACGGGCGTGGATTACAGCAGCTACGAATACAAGGATGTCGGGGTCAAGCTGAACATAACGCCGCATATCAACGACGACCAGTTCGTCCGTTTGAAAATCCAGCAGACGGTAACCCAGTTGACCAGCACCGATACCGCAATCAAGACGCCCACAACTTTCAAGAGAGAGGCGAAGACGACTGTTGTCATCAAGGACAGCGAAACGGTCGTCATCGGCGGGATTATCGGCGACAACACGCAGATGGATGAATACAAGGTGCCCTGCCTGGGAAGCATCCCGGGAATTGGCTGGCTGTTCAAGTCCGTCAAGCAGCAGCGCGACAAGACCAACCTGTTCATATTCATAACGCCCCGGATCGTGAGGACGCAGCATGATGCCGCACCGATCACTAAAGGCAAGAGAGACTTTATCGAGGGCGTAAGGGAAGAAGCCACGATCAAACTCTTCGACAGGGGTGAAAGGGAAAGGGACAAGCAAAAATCGGAAAAGGCGAATGCGGCCGCGCAGGGCAAGGCGGCACAGGAGAATGCGCCCCAGGCTGCACCGCAATCCTCCAATCAACCTGCAGCGGGAAACCCTGCGGCAGACAATCAAAAGGGGCCGGCAAAGTGACACCTGCTGAGGATCTCGAAAATTTGTTAAACAGGGAAAATGGACCCGAATCCGTTGGGCCCGGGAAACACCGGAACGGGCAGGACCCCGAGACCGGCCCCGGCGCCTATGACGCGGTAACTGAGGCCGAAGAGCTGAAGGCCATGGGGTCCCTGTTCCGAATCCCTGTCTGGAACGAGCTTCCCTTCGAAAGCATGAATCTGGACTTCACCCGGAAGGTAACAATCCAGTTCCTGAAGAAGTTCAAAATGGTGCCGCTGGAAACCTCCGAAGGCGCCTGGATCGCGGTGCGCAACCCCGCTGATTTCCAGGTTATCGATGACCTGAAAAACATAGTGGAATCGCGCGTCAGCGGGATCGTGCTGGCCCCCGAAGCCTCCATAATCGCCGCAATCAACTATGCTTACGACCACAGCCGGGATACAGCCGAGGAATTCTTCCAGACCATGGACGGGGAATCGACCGACAGCATAATCTCGGAAATCGAGGAGACCGGGGACCTGCTCGACGATACAAGCGACGCCCCCATGATCAAGCTCGTAAACCTGATGCTCTCCCAGGCAGTAAAGGACCGGGCCAGCGACATCCATATCGAGCCTTACCAGAACAGCGTCAAGGTTCGCTACCGGATAGACGGCGTGCTCTACAATATCCTGAACCTCCCGCGCAAGGTACAGTCCTCTCTCGTGTCCCGCATCAAGATAATGGCCAAGCTGAATATCGCCGAGAAGCGTCTGCCCCAGGACGGCCGGATCAAGATCAAGATCGCCGACCGCAGCGTCGACATCCGCGTATCGAGTATCCCGACGGCATTCGGGGAAAGGGTGGTGCTGAGGCTCCTTGACAAGACCGCTTCCATCCTCAACCTCTCGGATTTGGGAATGGATGAAAAGAGGATAAAGCTTTTCAACAACCTGATCAAATCTCCTTACGGGATAATACTGGTCACCGGTCCGACCGGCAGCGGCAAGACCACAACCCTGTATTCGGCCCTCAGCTCCATCAATAACCCGGATATCAATATTATAACCATCGAGGACCCGATCGAGTACCAGATCGAAGGCATCGGCCAGATCCAGGTCAATCCCAAAATCGACCTGACCTTCGCCAACGGGCTGCGCTCCATTGTGCGGCAGGACCCTGACGTCATCCTGGTGGGGGAGATCCGGGACCGCGAAACGGCGGAGATTGCGATCCAGTCGTCGCTCACGGGGCACCTCGTCTTCTCCACCCTGCACACAAACGATGCAGCGGGTTCCGTCACTCGGCTCATCGAAATGGGGATCGAGCCTTTTCTCGTGGTCTCGTCGGTGATAGCCATCGTGGCGCAGCGCCTTGTAAGGGTCCTGTGCCCCAAGTGCAAGGTTCCCTACACCCCCGATGACGAGTCCCTGGGCAATATGGGGTTTGACCGCAGTGTCCTGGAAAAGCATGTCTTCTATAAAAAGAAGGGCTGCGCCTCCTGCATGCATACCGGGTACAGGGGAAGGAGCGCCATATTCGAAGTCCTGCTGCTGGACGACGAGATAAAAAAACTGATCCTCAAGACTTCCGACGCCAACCAGATAAACGAGCTGGCCGTGAGGCGCGGCATGACCACGCTGCTGCACGACGGCGCCCGCAAGGCGCTCGAGGGAGTGAGCACTGTTGAAGAGGTGCTCCGCGTTACCCGGGTACTCAAACGCGGCACCGATATTTCAGTTTCCGTCGACGAATAAGCCTCGAATTTCAAGTTCAAACCTGATTCCTCCCCTCTCCCGTCAGGAGAGAAGGAGATTAAGGAAAGGTGTTTTTTTAGCGCCCTCACCCCGGACCCGCTTGGAATCGTGCACCCCCTTAAAGCTGTTTAAAAATACTTAGAGGCGAGGCGTATATGGACATACTTCGAGCGCCGAGGTTTGCAGCGCAACGTAGCATATGAGTACAAGGTGCGTGTACGTTTTCCCCTCCCCTGTCATAGAGCTCCATTGTCGCTTCCGTTTTGCGATCCAGCGCCCT
>CAZKYN010000090.1:0-12490 GCA_964556675.1 uncultured Syntrophaceae bacterium | reverse complement strand
GGACTGCGCGGGGCTCCCGGGCCGTAAAGTCCCGGGAATATCTGATGGGAATTTTTTAAGACGGCCATTAAGATCAAGACAGGAGAAATTTTGCGGGGGAGGTATGCGGGATTACACGTGGCTGCTGGACAAATTTCCTTACGCAGGCATGTCTATCCTGCTGGTCCTCGGCGGGTTCGGACTGCCTTTTCCCGAAGATATAATCCTGATCGTCGCAGGGGCATCGATTGCCGGCGGCGCCATCGACCTCGGGCCGGCAATCCTGGCGATAGTCCCGGCGCTGCTAATTGCCGATATCCTGCTTTATTCGTCGGGCAGGAAATATGGGAGGCCTCTCATTGAGAAAGGAAAGCTGGGCAGGATCATATCACCGGAACGCTTTGAGAGGCTTGAAGCGGTCTTCAGAAGAAAAGGCGTTTATTTCATTCTTTTCGGAAGGTCGGTAGCGGGGCTCAGGGCGCAGCTTTTCCTGATGGCCGGCGTGACCGGGATGCCTTTAAAGAAGTTCATAATAGTGGATTGCCTTGCCGCGACGATCAGCGTCAGCGTTATGCTCGGAATCGGATATCTGGGAGGGAGCAGCCTGCAGATCATCCTGAAGGACTTCACCAGGGTCGAACACCTGTTGATAGTGGCTGCGGTGCTGGTCGTTTGCCTCTGGATAGCGGTCCGCTTCTACAGGTCGCGATCCTGGAAGTTACGCCAGTACCTGTATAAACGCGGAAAAGGCAAGCACTAGAAACATGGCGCCGTAATCTGCCCTGCTTAACTTGAGCTCCCGCAAATAGGTCCTGTGGCCTCTTGCATAGCCTCGCGATTCCATTGCGGCCGCGATCTCTTCGGCCCGCAGGAACGAATTGACGGTGAGCGGCAGCGCCAGGCTTGTTATTCCCCTGACCCTGCCCCGGAGTCCGCCCTTTTTGAAATCCATGCCCCTGGCCGCCTGGGCGGTCCTGATCCTTTCGTATTCGCCGACGAGGGCCGGAACGAAACGCAGGGCGAGCGAAATCATCATTGCGGCGTCATGGGAATTCACTCCCAGGAATTTTAGGGGCCTCAGAAGCCGCTCGATGCCGGAGACC
Source organism: uncultured Syntrophaceae bacterium (assembly GCA_964556675.1). GTDB lineage: Bacteria > Desulfobacterota > Syntrophia > Syntrophales > UBA4778 > JBDKTK01. Next base: position 11,408 of record CAZKYN010000090.1, on the reverse strand, counting down.
AGTTCCGAAGGCAGGGTCGTCGCGGTCAGGACCATTGCCGCAACGATAAGGCAGACGAATTTCCAGGTCAGCAGCGACCCCGTTGCGAGCCCTTCGCGGCTGATGTAAAATCCCGGCATTTGAAGCAGGACGCTTCCCGGCGTGAACAGGGCGTGCAGAAGGAATATGCACAGGAAAAAAAATGCCGTCGGCCGCAGCGACCTCAGCGCCTGGGCCGGCCCTATTCCGGCAAGGTGTATGAGCCCGCCGAGGACGAGGCTCACCGGCAGGACTGAAGGGGCGCCGGACCTGAAAATAACGATGCTCATGACGAGCACCGATATTATCTTGACCCGGGGGTCAAGCCTGTGGACCGGGGAGTCACCCGGAATGTAGAAGCCGAGGTTGAACATTTCCTTCAGTTCTCCGCCGTCTTGCGGGGACGCGCCGCGCCCGCGTTCAGGATCTCCTCGCACGCCTCCTCAATGCTAAGCGCCTTCGCGGGTATATCCATACCCAGCTCCCTCAGGCGACAGACCATCTGTGCCGCCCAGGGGACGTCCAGACCCATCTCCCGCAGGGCGTTGATGTCGTTGAGGATATCTTCCGGCCTCCCTTCGAGCGCTATTCTTCCGCCGGAAAGGGCGATCACGCGCTGGGCGCCGACGATTTCGTCCATATCGTGCGAAACCTGAATTATTCCCATCCCCCGGGAATGGAGCTTCCCGATCAGTTCCAGGACGGCGCGCCGCCCCGCAGGATCGAGATAGGACGTAGGTTCGTCAAGGGCAATATAGCGCGGCTCCATGGCGAGGACGCCGGCCACTGCGACCAGCCTTTTTTCGCCTCCCGAGAGAGTGTAAGGGGCGCGGTCCCGCTTCTCCCAGAGGCCCACCATCCGCAATGACGATTCGACCCGCTCCCTGATGATATCCAGCTTGAGGCCGAGATTGCCCGGCCCGAAGGCGATATCCTCTTCGACAGTCATACCGACGATCTGGTTATCGGGGTTCTGGAAGACCATCCCCACCTTCCGCCTTATTTCCGCCGCCGAGCGCCGGTCGCGGCTGTCTAACCCGTCTACCTCCACTGTACCGGCCGAGGGGGTGAGCAGCGCGTTGAGCAGCTTTATTAGGGTGGTTTTCCCGCAGCCGTTGGGGCCGATGATCGCGAGGTATTCGCCTTCGGCGATATCGAGGCTTATCCCGTAGAGGGTGGGCTTTTCCTTGTCGTATCCGAAATGCAGGTCCTTGATGGAGATCATTAATTTATCCCTGACAACCTTATCTTATCCCTGACCTTCACCGCTATCAGGGCCGCGGCGGTTATCTTCACCGCGTCGCCGGGCAGGAACGGAAGCGCCCCGGCCAGCAGGGATTTTTCAAGCGAAAGGGAGGCAACCGCCGCCAGCTGCAGGACGCCGCATCCATAGATCGCAACCACGGCCGAGCACAGCGACAGCATGATCCAGATCATGCCCGGCTTTTCTTTCAGGGAAATCAGAGCGCCCGATACGAATGCGCCAAGCACAAAGCCGTAGAGGTATCCTCCGGATGGGCCCAGCAGGACGCCGAACCCGGCCTTGCCCCCGGCAAAGACCGGAAGCCCGATGATCCCGAGAGCGATATAGACCGTCTGACTGACTGCACCCAGGCGCCCGCCGAGCAGCGCCGCTGCCAGAAAGAGGAACAGAGTCTGCATCGTTAAGGGAACCGGGGAAAAAGGCAGGGGGACGGATATAAAAGCGCCGATGGCGGTCACCGCGCCGAACATCGAGGCATAGACAATCCCGAGCAGGGGCTTTTCCGTCTTGGCATCTGTCATGCAAATAAATTCTCAACTCGAAATCTCTCCCCTTTTGTAAAGGGGAGTTGGAGGGGTTTTTTCAGGTTTTGGAAATCCCCCTGAATCCCCCTTAAAAAAGGGGGACTTACAAACGAATTTGGGTTTAAGAATATCTCAACGCATTTCCCGGATAATGTCTCCCGAGAGGAACCTCCTGAGCGCGCCCGCGGCATCGCGCAATACCAGGGCTCCGTCCGCATCCAGTTCCACTACTGTTCCAGCGATTGTCCCGCCCGCCGTTTCGATTTTAATTTTCTTCCCGATTATCCCCGCCAGTTCCCGCCACCGCCGCAGCGCCGAGCGGAACCCGTCCTGCCGGGCGGCGCTGTAGCGGTGCTCGAAATCCATGAGAATGCATTTCAGCAGGGAGGCCCGGGAAAAATTCCTGCCCGTTTCGATCAGAAGCGACGTGGCGGACTTCCTCAGATCCGCCGGGAAGCCGTGGCGGCTGTCCCGTTCGATGTTGACATTCAAGCCCAGCCCGATGATCATGTAATTGATGGAATCGAGTTCCGTGCTGATCTCGGCCAGTATCCCGGCGGCCTTTTTCCCGTTGATAAGGATATCGTTCGGCCACTTTATAGCGGCAGGCAGGCCTGTCTTGTCCCTGATAACCTCGGCCGTCGAGACCGACAACAGAAGCGTCAAACGGGCCGCTTCGGCTGGGGCCATCCTCGGCTTCAGGACGAACGAGAAATACAGGCCGAGCCCGGCCGGCGAAAACCAGGGCCTTCCGCGGCGGCCCTTTCCCGAAGTCTGGGTCTCCGCGATGACCAGCGCGCCCTCCGGCGCGCCGTCTTCCGCAAGCCGCCGGGCCTCGATGTTGGTCGAGACAGTCCGGCGCAAATAGCGGATTTCCGATGATATGAACAGGTCGCTCCGGAGCGCGCTCCGGAACTCGGCCGGGATGATCACATCACCGTCGGCCAGGCGGTAACCTTTTTTGGGGGATGATTCGATGTTGTAACCTTCCGCCCGGAGCCTGACGATATGTTTCCAGATTGCGGAACGGGTCATGGACATCTGACGGCTCAGTTGTTCGCCGGATCTCCAGCCTGTCGTATTTTTCAGTTCGAGCAGCAGCTCGTCCCGGGTGTTCATGACTAGGCATCCCTTTAGTTTCGCCGGGGTTTATAGCGGCATATTCATTAAATGTCAACCTGGTTTGAGCGTCAAGGTAGACATTCGCAGGGGTACACCAATGCGGAAAAATATGGTATTAAAACGCCCGGTCAGGATGCATTAAAATGGGCGAATCAAAACCAGTATCGCAAAAGCCCGGGCTCCGGGAGAGGTTAAGGGCGGCAGACGGGAGGGGCCAGAACATGCCGCCCGAGCCTGCAGTCATGTTGACCAGCGTTGCCGCCACGGGAAACGGCTGCATAATGAGCATCCCGGAACCGGGCGGGTTCAGAAATTCCGCAGCCTACGTAATATATTCGGTTGTATTCGGTTTGATCATGGGCTGGTACTTCGTCTGGCCGATCCTTTCCGCTCCCTCGCCGGATTCCTTCCGGATGTTCCTCGGCGGTTTTTTCACCCTGCTGATGATAGGGCCGCTCCTCGGGGCGCTGAAGCACTTTCTGCTGAGAAAGACCAGGGCGACTATCGTCACGGTTTCTCCCGCATTTTTCCGGGTCGAGGAGACGAGCGGGCGAAAATCGGTCGTCCGGGAAATCCCCATGGAAGAGCTGAAGGACCTCGTTCTTCCGGACAAAAAAGGCATTCTCGAGTCGATCAGTATTGTCCCGAGCCGGGGCATAACAGCGTTGGGCTTCAGGGACAAGATAACGTTCGGCCGAGGCCTCCCCGAGGCCGAACTTGCCTACATCCACGGCTTCATCAGGAAGGCAATAGCCGGATAGGCCACAGGAAACCTTTCTCGTTCCGGCCATGCTGGACCCGGGGCGGGGGAGGCTGCCTTTCAATTTTCGGCCTGCGCTTGTGAGATCGTTCCCGGGTACAGATCCTTTGGGATAATCCCGGCCGGCATGGATAGCCGCGGAAGCCCATTCCGAACGTAATCCTCAGCTTATCAATTACGCCGCGAGCCCCGGTATTACTGCCGCGAGCGACGGTATTATCTACGGATTCGGCAGTCCAGATACTGCAATTCGTCGGAATTGTTTACAAAATCTGTGTGCAGTCAGTGGCACTAAAATACTTTTTTGTGAACCATTTCGGGCTGTTGTCGACATGGCACTATAATTGCTTATATTCTGAAAAACGTCTCTCTATTCGCACGGAGGTCCACAATGAAATATTCACGCGTTTTTGCATTGATGCTATCCATTATTTTGTTTACCGTCCCGGCAGTTGCGGGAGCCGGCCAGGTGTATCTGGCGGAGTCAGGTTTCGGAGATTTCAATTTTATTTCCGCCCAGGCAGCCGACCCGGTTTTTGCCTCTCCGGGCATAGATACGTTTGTTGATTTGACTTTTACTCCAGTAGCGGGCTGGACCGGAGCATTTAATTCCGCATATGACACTGAAGCTTCAGGTACCACTCGGAATACGCTTGCGTGGTTGATATACTTTTCAGATTCTTTTGAAACAACAGCTTTTTCATTCGAAGCATACGTATACCTCAATACGACTCTTATAGATTGGACAACCGTTTATTACAACGGCGGTCTCAACGGTCCCGTTGACGGCAGCTGCCTGTCAAATCTGGACAATTTCAGCTTCGAGGTCCACAACATCCACCCCACTCCGGAGCCGGCATCACTGCTGCTCCTGGGACTGGGAGTCCTGGGCGTGATTCCTCTGAGAAAACTGGCCAAATAGAAGGTTTACAATCGTTTTGAAGGAGGCAGCCCGATTCAGGTGCTGCCTCTTTTTTGTTTTCCCCCCTGTCCCCGGCTCTCACCCGGCAATTTCTCTCTGAACCAATCCTGTGCTATAATGCCTGCCGGAAAACAGCCATGAAGATCATCTATTTGGCCGACATCCATGGCGCCTTCGCGCGGGTAAAGGAACTGCTTTCCGGGACAGACGCCCAGGTTTATGTAATCGGCGGCGACCTCATCGATAAACCCTTCTATACTGAGGAAAAGGCGGCCAGATACAGGACCCTGCAGTCCCGGCTTGCGCTTCTGCAATACCGGTTTGACTCGGGCGACACCGGCATAGACGATTTCGTTGAAGAGCTGCTCGACCGGCGTGACCTCCCGGCTGAGGTCCGGGGGCAGGCAATGGAGTACCGAGATTTAACGGTGCGGGCCCGGCGGGTCCTCCAGCAAAAATACAAGGTCCTCGAAAGCATCCTCTCCCTTAAGGGCAACTCCCAGGTATTCTGTCTTCCCGGCAATTATGACATGGACCTGCAGTACACGTCTCTCCATGCGAGGGACCTCCACCGGCACTGGCGCCATGCGGCGGAACTGCGGATTGCCGGATATGGCGGGGCCGATGTGGCCACTCCCGGAATCCCCCAGAAATACTGTGTGCCGTACAGGGCCGACAGGGGCAGGAGCGAGATGAGCCGTTTCTTCGCCGAGACCCGCCCCGATATCATAGTGACGCACAAACCCGCGCACGGGATCCATGACCATGTCGCGCCCATGGGGGAAAGCGGATCGACGGAATTGAGGAATTATTGCGAAGAGAACAGGGTGCCGCTGTGCCTCACAGGCCACATCCATGATCAATGGGGGTTCAAGGATATCGACGGGACGATATATTTAAACCCGTCCAATTTCGGCGAGGTACAGCAGCCCGGCGGGACCGTGTCCGAAGGAGGCTTTTTCTACACGATTGAAATATCCGAATTCCGGGTTTCCCTCGTCACTTTGAGCAAACTGGTTGGAGGGGATGTCCGCGAAGTGGCGGCGTACGCATTGCGCAACGGGCGCTGGGTGGAGAAAATTTCCGATTCCGACAGGTTCGGCGCCTTGCTGAGGGGGAGGAATCACGATAACTTAAGCCGGAACCAGGACGCATTTGCCCGCAGTGAAATGCTGCAGAAGATGAGGTATTTCTTCCCCGGTCCGGCGGCCGGGGAGGACCCGGCGCAAGCATCCGAAGAGATCAGGCGGGCCCTGCCGCCGCTTAAAGAAAGACATGGCGCGTCGATATCCGTTGACCTCCTGGGGCAAAAAATTTCCGGCGGTGCGCAGGACCTTGCGGAAGTGGTGCTTTACTTTGAGAGCGGCGAAGGAAAGTCTCCGGATATTCCGGAGATGGTCGAAGAATTCCGGGAGATGTGCCCGCGTATCCGCATAGCCGACTGCATCAGCCTGGAGCAGGTCAAGCGGGCCGTTGCGGAACAGGATTATGAATGCGATGCCGCGCTGCTGTTCGCGGCCTACCGGTCTTATGCGCGGCCGCTCTTCGGCGCAGGTGCGGACTCGGTCGAGACCTGTTTGAACGCAATGCAGGCCTTTCGCGGAGAGATCGAAGGGACCGGCTGTGCATACATGGAAATTTTCCGGAATATCGCCGCCCGAGTGGAGAACATGAGGCTTTTCGAAGCGCGCCTCAGGGACTTGGGCATTGCGGCGCCCGAGGCGTACAAGCGGAAAATAAGGGAGATATTGCATGGTGTCAAAGGTCAAAATAAAAAAGCTGATCAAGATGGGTGATCTCCTGGGGTCGTCATTCACCCTGGAGGAGGCTTACGGCGTGATCGGCAGGGAGATGCCCAGTCTCTTTCCGGCCGGCGCCTTTTACCGGTACGACTCCGCCAAAGCGCTCCTCGATATAGCCGTATCCTGGGGCGATGTGTCGCTGGGCGCTGTCTTTTCTCCTGATGATTGCCTGGGGGTCCGCCGGAACCGGCCCCATCTCGTGGCGGGGTCTGCGAAGGGCCTGCCGTGCCCCCATTTCGAAAAGGCCCGATACGGCGGTCAGGCTTCCGTCTGTGTCCCGATGAAAGTCTACGGCGAATTCATCGGGCTTATGCATATAATTTTTTCATACGCCGGAAAAACTCCCGGAACGGAGCAGCGCAACATTTCGGCCAATGAACAGCTTGCCCTCCTGGCAGCCCGGCAGATCAGCCTCAACCTGCGGAACCTTCAGTATCGGGAGGAGATGAGCAGGATTTCGACGAAAGACCCGCTTACGGGGCTTTTAAACCGCCGCTTTGTGGAAGAGACACTGGCGCGGGAACTCAAAAAAGCCGAACGGGAGAAGATGCCGGTCGGGGTCATATTCATGGATATCGACCACCTCGGCCATTTCAACCAGACGTTCGGACTGGGAACGGGGGAACGGATAATAAAAGATCTCGGCGTTTTCCTCGGAGAACATTTTCAGGGGAAGGATGTCGCATGCCGCTGGGGCGCCGACGAGTTTGTCATCATCCTTCCGGGCGCCGGCCTCGATGCCGCCCGCAGGCGCGCCGAGAACATCAGGGAGATATTGAAGGAGCACGCCGCCTGGGATGAGCACAAGCAGATGCGCCGGGTGACGCTGTCCATGGGAGTGGCGGTCTCGCCTGATCACGGAGAGGACGCCGCCGACCTGATCCAGTCCGCCAGGACCGCTGTAAAGAAAGCGAAACAAGAAGGCCGGGACAGGGTTAAAACAGCTGATTAATAAGCAGAGATTCGCGCCCCTGCGCCCCTGAGATCACGCTGAAAATATGTCCTGAATAAATGAAGCTTATGCGGGCTCGTAGAAACAGCGTTTCGGGGAAAAGACCTTGCCTTCCTTCTTCAGTTTATCGATAATTTTCGCGACTTCATCTTTGTCCATCGCCGTTTTTTGGGCGATGTCCCCGGGCCTCATGGGTTTCCCTTCCTTTTTCAAGACATCGACCACTTTTTTTTCTTTCGCGTCCATTTTCATCCTCCGAATGTTTTTCAGCAGGCACTCCGTCCATTATTAAAGCTGTTTTGCAGGGACGTATTGAATGCGCCTTGCGGCTGCAAATCAAAGCTACTATGAATCTCAAAATGGGTTCAGTATTCTCCCTTGGTCTCTTCCACCTCCACCCTCGTCCTGAAAGCCCTGTAAACCCATATTTTGTAGGCTATAACTATGGGAACGAATACCAGCGCGACCCCGGTCATGATGCCGAGCGTCAGCCGGCTGGAGGAGGTGTTGTAAATGGTCATGCTGTAGGCCGGGTCGAGGCTCGACGGGATCAGGTTCGGGAAAAGCCCGATCATGCCGGTGAGGGTGACAAATACGATAGCGGTGCAGGAGGCGGCAAAAGCCCAGAGAGGTTTGCCTTTGGCAAGCAGCGCCCGTATCCCCAAGATCGCCGACACCGCGATAAACGGCGCTGCAAAGAGCGCGGGCTCCTTCAGGAAATTATTGTAAAGCTTTGTGGCGAACGCCGTGTAAACGAGAAATGCGGTCGCGGTCACGGCCAGCGCCGGCCAGGCCTTTTTTGCAAATTCCAGCGCTTTTTCGGACAGGCCCTTGCCTGTCTTGATCCCCGCGTACAGCGACCCGTGCACCACAAAAAGCAGCACGAACATCAGCCCGGTGAGCAGGCCGTAAGGATTGAGCAGATAAAGGAGGCTGCCGTGGTAGCCTGACGAGTCCATGGGCAGGCCCCTGAAGATATTGCCGAACGCAACACCCAGCAAAAGGGAAATGAGCAGGCCCGAGATGTATATCCCGAAATCGCAGGCGCCCGTCCATGCCGGGCTGTCGTGCTTGCCCCTGAGTTCGAGAGCGAAGCCCCTGATTATGAGACAGACGAGCAGGAGCAAAAGGGCGGTGTACAGGTAGCTGAACATCAGCGCATATGCCGTGGGGAAGGCCGCAAAGGTCGCCCCCCCGGCGGTGATGAGCCACACTTCGTTGCCGCTCCAGACAGGGCCGACCGAGCGAATAAGGGCCCGCTTCTCCGCGCTGCTCCCGGCGATGACCGGATAGATCATCCCCGTCCCCAGCACGAAACCGTCGAGCATGAAATAACCGGCCCACAATACGCCCCATAGCGCGAACCAGGTGATCTGCAGGCTTTCCATATTACACCTCCCCGGCTGCTGCCGCGGTCAGGCCCTGGTCCGCCGTGTCCGGGCCCTTTCTCGCGTATTTGTAAAGGAGGTAAAAATCGGCTGCTCCAAGCAGGCTGTAGAGGACAATGAATATGCCCAGGGAAAAGAGCGCCTGGGGCGGATCGATTGCCCGGGAGACCCCGTCGGAGGTCTTCAGCATCCCGTAAACTATCCAGGGCTGGCGCCCCACTTCCGCCACTATCCATCCGAGCTGGCCGGCAATATAGGGCAGGGGGATCGCCCAGGGGAGTATCTTGAGGAATATCGGAGCCTCTTCCAGCCGGCCTTTCCAGGAAAGGTAAACGGCATAAGCCAAAAGCATAAGCATGAGAAAGCCGATTCCGACCATCAGCCTGAAGCTGAAGAAGGTCAGGGCGACGGGGGGCCGCTCGCTCTTCGGAAAGTCCTTGAGCCCGATAATCGGCTTGTCGGGATCGCGGTGCGACAGAAGGCTGGCCAGCCTGGGGATGACCAGGGTTTCAAATAGATTGCCTTCCGCCGCTTCGTCGGGAATTGCCAATATTGGGAACCCTGTGCCGCCGGGTGTGGTCTCCCACACGGACTCCATTGCCGCCAGTTTTGTCGGCTGCAACCTGGCGACATCGGCCCCGTGGATATCGCCGATGCCGATGACGGCTATGGCGGAAACCAGTCCGAACAGGGATGCTGCTTTAAACGACCTTTTAAAAAAATCGGGTTCGCGTTTTCTTAAAAGGTGCCATGCAGAGATGCCGATTACGAAAAAGGCGGCGACGGTGTATCCGGCAAGCACCGTATGGAAAAACTTGATCCAGCCGTACTGGTTGGTGATAACAGCGACAAAGCTGCTCATTTCGGCCCTCTCCGTAATCAGGGGGTTGCCGGTGAAGCGGCTCACGGCGGCGCCGACGGGGTTCTGCATCCAGCCGTTTGCCAAGAGTATCCAGAGGGCGGACAGGTTCGTGGCGAATGCTACAATAGTAATCGATAATGCATGGGTCTTTTGGGATACCTTGTCCCAACCAAAGATCCAGACCCCGATGAAAACCGATTCGAGGAAGAACGCTACGGTTGCCTCTATGGCGAGCGGAGCCCCGAAAATGTCGCCCACATATTTGGAGTACTCCGCCCAGTTCATGCCGAACTGGAACTCCAGCGTTATGCCGGTCACCACCCCGAGGGCGAAATTGATCAGGAAGAGCCGTCCCCAGAACCGGGCCATCCTCAGCCATACCTGATCGTTCGTCTTCACATAGCGCCATTCCATCCATGCCACGAGCACGGACAGCCCGATCGTGAGCGGGACGAAAATGAAATGGAACATGCTGGTCAGGGCGAACTGCAGCCTGCTGATAGTCAATACATCCATTTTACCCCTCCGGGTCCGTTTGGGTTTGCTCCAAAAAGCGCCGGCTTCAAAAATAGCCTAACTGAAAAACCTTTTCAACAGGCCTTTGAATGCTTGTCCATGCCGCGCCTCGTCTTTGCACATCTCGTGGACGGTGTCGTGAATGGCGTCATAGCCGAGCTCCTTTGCCCGGGCGGCTATCTTCTTTTTGCCCGCGCAAGCGCCGTTTTCGGCGTCGACCCGCGCCGCGAGGTTCTTCCCGGTGTCGGGCCACAGCACCTCGCCGAGCAGTTCGGCGAACCTGGCCGCGTGTTCCGCCTCTTCGAAAGCTATCCTTTTATATGCGTCGGCTACTTCGGGATAGCCTTCCCGGTCGGCCTGCCTGGACATGGCGAGGTACATCCCCACCTCCGTGCACTCGCCGAGGAAATTGTTTCTCAACCCTTCCAGTAGTTCCGGGTCGGCGCCGGGGCCCGCCGCACCGATACGGTGTTCGTCGGCCCACGCCGTTTCGGAGTCGATATCGACTTGCCTGAACTTATTTCCCGCCGCCTTGCACTGGGGGCAACTGTCGGGAGGCGCATAACCAAAAACAACATGACCGCACATTTCGCATACATATTTTTTCATCTTCAGCTCCTTTTTGTTTTTTTCAGATCCAGCCGGGCCGATCCAGATTCATTCCAATCAGGACAATTTAAGTCCTGTATAACTCCAAAAAATTTTGGTCCTTCACCTCTCCCGGGCAATTTCCCCCAGGGTTATATCATCCAGGGCCGAGTCGAGGACCTCCCTCACTTTTCTCCAGGCGGCGTGCGCCGAGCACTTACGGGAAAATCCGCACGAACTGTTGTCGACAACGCATTCGTTGACCTGTACCGGCCCCTCGATCGCCTCGAGGATCTCCTTGAGTGATATCCTCTCGGGTTTTCTGGCCAGCCGAAAACCTCCGGCAGCGCCCCTCGACGATGCGACAAGTCCCGCGGCATTCAGAGACTGGAAAATCTTTGCCAGGAAAACCGGGGATGTTTTTGTGGCTTCTCCTATCTCCCGGAGCATCAGAGACCTTTCCCCGGGCTGTCTTGCCAGGTGTATCATTCCCCTGATTGCATATTCTGTCTTTCTGCTGATCTTGAACATACAGGACTGATTTAGTCCTGAATAGAAGGAATGTCAAGAAAAAATTCCGCCAGCTGAATTATTCTGAAAATCTTTCAAAGGGAAATTACGGAGGCGCCGCTCAGGGCTGATCTCCGCCGGGTCATTTTGGCCGACGGACTCAGTAGCGGATCAGGAAGG
>CAZKYN010000089.1:6221-12598 GCA_964556675.1 uncultured Syntrophaceae bacterium | reverse complement strand
ATCTCGCTGGAGGGGACTATGTCAAATCCGGTTTCCCGGGGGATGCCGTTCACGGTCCCGCCAAGGCCGATGACGATTTCCCGGAGGAACCTGTCGTTCATGTCGAGCACACGGCGCCAGGTGATCTTTCGCGGATCGATCCTCAGAGGGTTTTCATGGAACACCGAATTGTCCACCATGGTCGACAGCAGATTATGGGCGCTCTCAATTGCATGGAAGTCGTTGGTAAAGTGCAGGTTAATATCATCAACGGGGTGAACGCGGGAGAGCCCGCCTCCCGTAGCGCCGCCCTTCATGCCGAAGACAGGGCCCAGGGACGGCTCCCGAAGCGCGGCGATAGTGGATTTGCCCATCTTTGCCAGGGCCTGGACGAGCCCTATGGACACCGTTGTTTTCCCCTCACCGGCGGGGGTGGGTGTCATTGCCGAGACGAGGATCAGGGAGGAATCGGGCCGGCGCTGGAAGCGGTTGATCGATTCCAGCCTTACCTTGGCCTTGTAGCGGCCGTAATATTCCAGGTCTTCTTCCGTGAGCCCTATTGATGCCGCGATTTCAGCAATGTGTTTCAACGCCGGCGCAGCCTGTTGACTTTTGAATCGGCTCATGGATCTACTTGAAGATTACCGCGTCAAACCGGATGTCAATATTCGATTCATCGCCGATGCGGTTGAGGTCGTTTTTTAAATCCATAATCTTCAGGGAAGGCGGCAGACTGAAGTAGCAGACCATCTGGAATATGTCGGTGCCCGTGACGGGATTGCTGTCCACGTTCGTGGAGATATCGTCTATGTTGACGCCCCGGCTATGGAGCGCCTTGCATACCTGGTGGATGATCCCCGGACGGTCAATGGCCGTGGCAATGAGCTTATACGGTATCGAGGGGGCCGCTTCCCTTTCGAGCGGGGCCTTTGTCTTCCTGACATTTATTTCCAGCCCGGTTTTCTCGCGCAGGCTGTCCAGGTCCTTTATGAGCCTCTCAATATCGGAAGTGCTTCCCGAGGTAAGGATGACCATACCGAACTCCCCGCCCAGGACGCAGCCACGTGACCTTTCGATGTTAATGCCTCTCGCGGTGAAGAATTCCGCTATCTGCCTCGCCAGCCCCGGACGGTCCGGGCCCATCGATGAAAAAACAACATAGGATCTCATAGGTCAACTCCGTCGCTTTTTCTATTTTCTGTTTATTCAGGTGCCGCCAGTTTTTTATTGCGGAAAGTATATATCACAAACACATGCCGGAAGGAATTTTTAAGAAAAATACGGGATTCCAGTCTTCCCCCACTTCATTTCCAGGCGCTGAAAGGCTTTTCATAGAGGCAGACGGAAAGGTATTTCGGATCGTCCGTGACTTCTTCGCCGGCCCAGGGCGGCATTTCGAATTCCTCCGCCTCGCTCTGCAATTCGATTTCGGCTATACACAGACCGCTGTTGACGCCCAGGTACTCGTCTATGACCCAGACTTTCCCGGCATGGACGAGTTTGTGCCGGACCTTCTCTAATGGAGGCAAGGGACAAATCCGGAGCAGCTCGCGGGCATCCGCAAGCGGGATGCCGTATTCAAATTCCGCCCTCTTCATGTTAGTAACGGCGCTCTTGACGCAAATCCAGGCGCTCTCCCCGGCCGTCCTCACCCGCACCGCCCTTTTTGTGTGGCTGCATATATATGCTTGCAGGATTGCCACACTCTGCCGCGACAGGGCCTTCCAGCAATTATCCCAGACCAGGAATTTTCTTTCGATCTCAAAAGCCATGGGCAGGTTTATACCTTATATGAAGGAGGGGCTCAAGCCGTTAAAAAGAATTTGAATTCTCCCTCCCATAAGAATATAAATTCTCCGGTTTTACACATATGAGTCAAGACGATTTCATCCACCTTTGCCAGCCGGACCCCCTCAAGTCGTGCGGGGCCTGCTGCGGGCTTTACAATTACGCCGACAGTTCCAAAAAGTCCCTCGTGGAGAGGCTCAGGAAGAGGACCGGCCTCTTCAGAAAAATGGTAAAGGGCCCGGCGGACCTTCCGGCCTTCTCGGACGAGGTCCGCAGCGCTGAGGACAACGCCAGGCTTTACGAAGTGATCTACTGCTGCGAGTACCTGGGGTTTATAGAAGAGGAGAGAAAGGTAGGATGCCTGCTCCATCCCATGCAGAACGGCGGCGCCGACCTCAGGGATGCGTCCTTCTACGGCCGCGAACTTTGCGACGGCCATTTCTGCCCCAGTTACCATTATATTTCGCCGGCCGAAAAGAAGGCCCTGCTCAACATTATTGACGACTGGTACCTGTTCGGCCTGTGCGTGACCGATATAGACCTCGTCAAGGAGTACTTCCGTATCGTGAGCGAGGAATTGGGAGAAATGCCCCATCCGGACAATTTCCTCAAACCCGGCCTGAAAGAGGCCGCCCTCGGGTTTTTTGAAATGAAAACATCGTGGCCTTTCCGCTCCCGGGCCGCAAACCGGTTTGGAAAATATTATTTCGAGGGTACGCAGTACATGATCCATTTCATAGACTACGAGGCGCTCGGGTGCGAGCGGTCCAGGTTTAATGCAATATTTCTGAGTCTTGCCTCCGAGTTCGCCGGCGCGCACGAGGTTGCGGAGGCGGAGCGGCTGATCGACAGTCGAATCAAGGACTTTACAGTGCAATACAGCACTGAAAAGGAGCCCAATCCATGATTGATGTTACGGGTTGAATTTAATTGACAACCATACGTTGACTCAGTAGGTTGAGCCTCGAAGGAGGGGCCCATGATCAATCGCAAAAAAAGCGTTTTATATTCCAGGGATGAGATCCGCAAAAGGGTCGAGGAACTCGCTCAGCAGATCTCCAGGGACTATGAAGGCAAAGACCTGCTTCTGATCGGGGTGCTCAAAGGCGCGTTTATATTCATGGCCGACCTGATCCGGTGCATGAGGATCCCGAGCATAGTGGATTTCATCCGGGTGGCCAGCTATGGCGCCGGCACTGAAAGCTCGGGCCAAATAAAGGTAACGAAGGACGTTGAGGTCCCGCTCACGGGCAAGGATGTCCTCATCATCGAGGATATTGTAGATTCGGGCATCACCCTTGATTACCTCGTAAAAAAGCTCCAGGAGTGCAAACCGGCGACTTTGAAGGTCTGCGCCCTGATTGACAAGCGCGGCCGGAGAAAGGTCCCGTTTGAGGCGGACTATGTAGGTTTCTCCATGGACGACGGTTTCATTGTCGGCTATGGCCTTGATTTCAATGAGATGTCCCGCTTCCATCCGGATATCTACGTTATCGAGGACTGATTCTATTCAAAGGTGATTTAAAGGAGTTTCCCTGATGATCGTCCAGTGCACAAATTGCCGTTCCAGGTTCAAATTTCCCGAGGCGGAGCTGACGGGCGAGGGCGTGTGGCTCAAGTGCGGGTCGTGCAAAAATCTTTTTTTCCTGGAAAACCCCGATTATGCGGCCTCATCGGATGAGAGTATCCCGGAAGGCGATGTCGACTTGAGGGCTGATGTCAGGGACTCCCTCGACGAGATAAATAAAACAGATTTGGCGGACATGGAGGACATGGCCGATAGCGAAGGCCCAGCCGGTCCTTACAAACAGGGCATGCAGCCGAAGCGCAGGAAGTTCAGCCCGGCTTTGAAAGGGATAGCCGCTGCAGCCGCACTGCTCCTGGTCGCCGGCATCTTGTATTTCGTCCTATTCCCGGAGATCGGGCATAATATCCTCAGGCAGGCGGTGCAGTATGTCCCCTTCAACAAGGAACTGGGCCTCACTGGGAAAGAGGCCCCGCCCGTAAACACCGGCATTGATTTCGTCAACGTCAAAGAGAAGTTTGTGAAGAACTGGATCGTAGGGGACATCATGGTGATCCAGGGCACAGCGATAAACAAGTCAAACAGGCCGGTTTCGCTGCTGAAAATAAAGGCCAAGCTGCTGGACCAGTCGGGCCAGTTCATAGCCGAATCGTCAAGCTATGCGGGGGACATCTTCTCGGAGGAAGAAATCCTGAACCTTACTGAACAGGAAATCCTCACTAAGCTTTCATTTCCGGAGGGAAGCGAATATCCGAACAAAGATATCGCGCCGGATGCCAGCATTCCTTTCCTGATTGTATTTATCAAGCCGCCTGCCAAGGCGAGCGAGTACATCGTCGAGCTAGATAATATGGAAGATCCTCAGAAATAAGACAGGTTGCCTGTTGAAGTCGTCAGCTCTCCATCACGCGGACGGAGCTGACGATTTCAGCCGCCAGTCCGGGCTCCTCTTCATAAGCCCAGTTCGTGGGCAGCAGTCCGCGTGTCTGCCGGAAAACAAGGGATGAATAATAGCCGCCTGCGGCCATGAGTTCCAGGTGCGTGCCGTCCTCGATAATCTTCCCGTCTTTCAGGACGAGTATCCTGTCGGCCGAGACGACGGTGGACAGCCGGTGGGCAATGATAAAAGTGGTCCGGCAGCGCAAAAGTTTTTCGATGGCCTCCTGGACCAGGGCTTCCGTTTCCGCATCCAGGGCCGAAGTAGCCTCGTCCAGTATAAGGATGGGCGGGTTCTTCAGGAGGGCGCGCGCAATAGCCAGGCGCTGCCTTTCGCCTGCGGATAGTCTCCCGCCGCGCTCCCCAATGACCGTATCGTAGCCGTTCGGGAGGCTCATGATAAAATCATGGGCATTGGCGAGTTTGGCCACCTGCATTATTTCCGCCAGGGAGGCATCCGGCTTGCCGTATGCGATATTATTGGTGATCGTCTCGTTAAACAGCAGCGGCTCCTGGAGAACGACCCCGATCTGCCGGCGCAGGGACCTTTGTTTGACCGTCTTCAGGTCGATCCCGTCCACCTTGACCGTCCCCTGGCACGGGTCGTAAAGTCTTTGCAGGAGCGCCATCATGGTGGACTTGCCGGCGCCGCTCGGGCCGACAAGGGCGATCACCTGCCCCGGCTCGACCTTGAAATTTATGCCGTCCAGGATGGGGGCCTTCTGGTTCTCATAGGTGAACCGGACCTTGGAAAAGCGGACGGCGCCCTTGACCGGGGGGATATCTCTGGCGTCCGGGGCATCCTTCATGTGGTCGGGCGCATCGAGGATCGAGAAAACCGATTCCAGGGAAACAGATGCCGTACGCAGGGACCGCATGATGTTTGTGAGCCCCTGGACAGGGCCGAAAAGACCTCCCAGATATCCCAGGAATGCGATGAGCGTGCCGAGCGTGCTTTGACCTTTTATTATGAGAAGCCCGCCCATGGCAATTGCCGAGAGTCTCGCCAAAGCCAGAATGAGGTTCTGGGCGGCTCCGATCCCGGTATCGATTCCCACGCCTTTAACAACTATCCTGTTGGCGGCGCTGACGTCACGCAGGAACCGTTTTCTTTCGACATCCTCCATGACGAAGCTTTTGACCGTGATTATTCCGGCAAGCACCTCGTTAAAGCGCGAATATATGCTCATCCATTTATCGAGCAGGGTCCTCTCGCGACGGATGTGCTCGCGCGAGGCCAGCGCTGTTATGATTATAGGCAGGGGAGTAAAGGCCATGACGAGGACGGCAAGCCGCCAGTCCAGGGTCAGCATGATCCAGATTGATATCCCCAGGTAGACGATGGCGGGCAGGGCCTGGAACGCGATCTCGGTGGCAGCCCCCAGGAATCCCTGGATGCCGCGGTCGAGCCTTGTCATTATCGCTCCGACAGTCTCGCGCCTGTGAAAGCTGATCGGGAGCGTCTGCAGGCGTTCAACCGTCGCCTCCAGCAGGAGATAATGGATGCCCAGGCGCACTTTCCAGGTGAGCCAATTGGAACTTCCTCCGATCAGCTCTCTGCCGATCGACACGAGGAATAAGATAATCAGCCCTGATATGATGGACTTCTCCGCGCCTGTACAGCCGAGGGAATCAAAAATGTACTTGAGGACGAGAGGTTCGACGGCATTCAAGCCGGCCAGGGCGAAACTCAGGAGCAGGACAAAAAACAAGGCGAGACGGTAAGCCCTCAAGAACATCAGGGCGCGTTTAAAACGCCCTAGGATTTCCGGGGAAAACATCTCAATATTCCTTCCAAAAACTGGCCGGTCTTATAATTTCTGCCGGGGGCTGTCAATATGAAAAATCGGGGAAACCCTTACTGTGTCTAAGTTTCCGGAGTATAATACCGGGTACTTGCCTCGATTTCGGGAATCAAACTAAGCCTTTGCAAAACGATTATTCCTTTTGTAACCTGAAAGAAAAAAATTCCGTTCCGCCCTGTTTCAACCCTCAGGAATATTGCCGGGGAGGCATTCATGAAGAATCCGTTGTGGACCGCTCTGCTCATTGCGGCTGCCGTGATACTCTTTTGCGCAGATTTATCGGCTCAACAGGACAAGCCTGCCGGGGCGACCCTGGCGGCGCCTTACGATGTTGCGCAAACCGG
>CAZKYN010000089.1:0-6121 GCA_964556675.1 uncultured Syntrophaceae bacterium | reverse complement strand
AGGACAAGCCTGCCGGGGCGACCCTGGCGGCGCCTTACGATGTTGCGCAAACCGGAATCCTTCAGTTACTCCTGGCTGAATATGAGAAGCGGAAAGGGGGAAGCGCAGCCCTGGTTGTGCTGGGCAGCGGTAAATACTTGAATATAGAAAAGTCGAATGCGGATATGGTGCTGAGCGATTCGCCCCTTTTCATCGGCAAGTTCATAAGGGACGGTTTCGGTACAAGCAGGTTTCCCCTGCTGAGAAGCGAGTTGGTCCTCATCGGTCCGGCGGACGACAGGGCGGGCGTGAGAAAGGTTAAATCCGTCCTTGAGGCTTTCCGCCGTATCGCCCAAACGCAATCTCTTTATATATCCCGCGGCGACGGTTCCGGGATAAACGTGAGGGAATCAGACCTGTGGAGGGCGGCCGGGGTGATGACATCGGGACAGAAATGGTTTATGAGTTCGGGCCGCGCAATGACGGAGACCATGGAGATCGCATCGGCAAAGCGCGCCTATGTCCTGGCAGACCGGGCAAATTATATCGCCTGGAAGAACCGCACCAGCCTGGAGCCTCTCGTGGCGGGCGACCCGCTGCTCCTGAACATATACGAGATCGTCGACATTGTTAAACCGGAGGGCAAATTCCCGGCGGGAGCCCGGGCTCTGCTCGATTTCCTCACGTCGGAAAAGGCCCGGGAACTGATCCGCGGGTATGGAAAGGACAAATATGGGGTGCCGCTCTACAGCGCACCCTGAAGCAGACGGAGGTGTTTACATATCGGCGAAATGCATGATAAAATTTGTCCCATGAAGAAGAAAGCTCATTTCGATTATCCCTGTTCCTGGATTTACAAGGTAATCGGGAACAGCGAGGACTCGATCAGGCAGGCCATCCGGGAGATAGTCCAGGACGGGGCCTGCTCGGTTACGTTGTCGAACAGCAGCAAGACCGGAAAATACCACTGCCTGAACCTGGAACTGGTCGTCTGCAGCGAAGAGCACCGGCTCTCCATTTACGAGGCGCTCAAAAAACACCCCTCCGTAACAATCGTCCTGTAATTTTCTGCCGTCCTTTCCGGCATCCTGCTGAATAATATCGAGGTTGAGAGCGGAATGGATAAGAAACTGCGCCTGCCGGCGCCCAAAATCCTGCTTCCGGTCCTTATTCTTATTATAATCCTGGCGGCCCTTCGCATCGCCCTCCCTTACGTGCTGCTGCATTATGTAAACGGCTATTTGAAAGATATGAAGGATTACAAGGGATATGTTAAGGACATAGATGTCCACCTTTGGAGGGGCGCATACGGTCTCAAGGACGTCAGCCTGGAAAGGACCACGGGAAAGGTGCCCGTCCCGTTTTTCTCGGCGCCCTCAGTCGACCTGTCGATTGCCTGGCATGAACTTTTCCGGGGAAGCCTGGTAGGGAGGATCGTCTTCCTCGATCCGAAGATCAACTTCGTGAAAGGGCCGACCAGGGAGACATCCCAGACCAGCATAAGCAAGATATGGATTGATAAGACAAAGGGTCTCTTTCCTTTCCGCATCGACCGGTTCGCGGTTGAGAACGCAGAAATTCATTATCGGGATTTCCATAGCGATCCCAAAATTAATATTGCGCTCAAGCATATCTATGTAGAAGCAGACAATCTGACCAACAGCTTAAAGCTGAATAACGAAAAATTCGCCGCCATAAAAATCTACAACAAACCCGGAAAAAATGACCCCGACATAAATATAGACGTGAATCTCGATTCATTTGCCGCCGATCCGACCTTGAACATGAAATTCTCCCTCAGGGACCTCGATCTTGTCAGGCTGAACGATTTCCTGAGGGCATACGGCAACTTCGATGTCCAGAAAGGCAGGTTCAGCCTTTATGCGGATTTCACCACCTCGGAGGGGGCCTACAAGGGCTATGTCAAACCCTTTTTTTCCGATCTGAAATTTGTCGACTGGAAAAAGGAAAAACATAAGCCCCTGAAACTTGCCTGGGAGGCGATTGTGGGCGCGGCCGCATCAATCTTCAAGAGCAAGCCCGAGGGAAAGGTCGCGACGGAGATACCCATTTCGGGTAATTTTGAAAATAAGGATATAGATTATTGGGCGGCTATCGCCAACCTTATCCGCAACGCCTTCATCCAGGCCATCAAGCCTGGCTTTGAAAGAAAATGATCACCGTTATTTTGAGATTCTGAAACTGTCGATCAGCCGTGAATCCAAACTGTAGACATTAACCTTCATCTCCCTCCCGGAAACGGAAACAACGCAATAATGGTGAAGCTTTACGAACTGCAGGCTGAAGGGGTTGGCCCGCTTGCGGTCCCGGAGTTCGGCCCCGCCTCCGCCCGTGATTATGTAATATATGCCGTTCCGGTACGATCTTTCATAATGATGGTCGTGGCCGCTGAAAACAATGTCGGCGCCGTGCACTTCCAGAACCGGCACAAGTTCCCGGACAACTTCCGCATCCGGCAAATGGTGGCCGGAGCTGAATACCGCGTTGTGGAGAATGACTGCGGTGAATACCTTTTTCCCGGGCCGGTCCATCTCCGCTTTCAGCCACTCGTACTGGGGCGATCCCGGCCCCAGTTTCGAGTGGCTGTCAAGGATGATAAACCGAACGCCGCCCCTCTCCACCGAATACCAGCGCCTGGAGGACAGGTAGGGGAAATTCCCGAAAAAGAATGCGGGATTATTATCATGGCTCCCGATGGCTGGGAAAAATTCCGTTCTGGCCCTCATATCGGCCGTTATCTCGTTGAAGATCTTCCAGTCTCTTGAACTGGTCGCACGTTCGACCATGTCTCCCGTGTGGAACACAGCTTCCGGCCCGGCCTTTACAATCAGGCCTGCTATCCTCCGGTGGACATCATGATTGGTCCGGGAGTCTCCGTAGACGGCAAAGGTCCGGTCTTCCGACGCGGCTTGCGCCGCTCCGGCAATGACCAGTACACACATGCAGGCAAAGATGACGTTATTATTTCTCGTTTTCATATTGGGACATACGGGAGCATTTTTTTAAGAATCAACAAATCCATTTTAAAGTTTGCATTGACTGGTCTGGAAATATATGGTTGCGGAAACAATATCCGATGGTGAATTATGAAAATCCTGCGGCCGTTAAATTGGCTGGTTTGTATATTTGTGCTCTTGTTCCTTTCCGGAACCGGTTTAGCATCCGAAAACTCAAGGGTCACCCTCAAGATAATTCATATTAACGACCTCCACGGCCATTTGCAACCTTCAAAAGGCAAAACCATGACGGGCGGAGCTGCCTGCTTCGGGGCAATGCTCCTCAGAGAAAGGTCCGCGGACCGGGAAGGCTCAATCGTGCTGGCGGCCGGCGACATGTTCCAGGGCACGCCCATTTCCAACGTGTTCCGGGGAAAGCCTGTCATGGAAATAATGAATTATCTGGGATTCGAAGCGATGACGCTCGGCAACCACGAGTTCGACTGGGGCTGGCCGGAACTGATGAAGATAAAGGCTCAGGCCGGGTTCCCTTACCTTGCCGCCAACCTGGCGCATAAGGACGGGTCGGACGTGCCCGGGATAAGAAAGCTCGTATATCTCGAGAAGAAAGGCATTAAGATTGCGGTCATCGGAATAATTACTCCCGAAACGGCATTCACAACCAATCCTGAAAATGTGAAGGGATTCAGGTTCCAGGATCCCGAGAAAGTCCTGCCCGCGCTGATCGACGCCGCCCGGAAAGGCGGGGCAAAACTGGTGATAGCCCTGTCCCATTGCGGATTTGACAGGGACCGCGCCATAGCTCAACGGGTGGCGGGGATAGACGTCATCGTGGGCGGGCACAGTCACACCGCCGTAACACCGCCGTTTACGGCCAATAAGACCATAATTGTCCAGGCCGGTTCCTGGGGGAATTACCTGGGCGTGCTCGACCTGGAAGTGGACGCGGCATCCGGCCGGATCTTAAAATATTCTCAAGACAACCTGAAGCAAGTGATTGCATCTGCCGGCGCCCCTTTTGATGAAAATATCAACGCGACCGTCAGAAGATATAATGAAAAGATAAAAAAAGAATTTTCCCGGGTTGTGGGCGAAACCAGGACGGACCTCCTGCGCAGCGCCGAGAGCGAATCCAATCTTGGAGACCTGATCTGCGATGCGATGCGCAAGGAGGCCCGGGCGCAAGTCGCATTCTATAACAGCGGCGGGATCCGGGCCGACATATACAGGGGTAAGGTGCGGCTGGAACAGGCTTTTGAGGCCCTGCCGTTTGACAACCTCGTTGTGGCTATGGATCTTAACGGGGCCCAAATCAAGGCCATTCTGGAGCACAGCGCCGCGCGCGAGTTCGGCATCCTCCAGGTTTCCGGAGCACGAGTGAAAATCAATCCCGCCAATCCCAAGGGAAACAGGGTCGTGGAGGCCTTCATCGACGGCAGGAAACTCGACCCGGACCGGAAGTATCGGATCGCGACCAACGATTTCCTGGCCGCGGGAGGCGACCGGTACACTTCTTTCAAGCAGGGGAAGAACATTGTTTACGGCGATGATATACGGGATGTTTTCGTCAGGTACCTGGAAAAAAATTCCCCCGTAAGCCCTCGTGTAGAAGGACGAATAACCGTTGTCCAATGATCACCCTTCATCAGAGCGGATAACCGTGAGCGTCAACGGCATCCCGGTGGAAATATTCCGGGGCATGAAGGTCAGACATGCGCTCATTGCCCTGGATTACGCTTACGTGAAACAGGCCGAACAGGGCCTGGTCCGCATCGAGGATGATCATGGGTTTGCTGTTGACCTGGACGGGGCCCTGCAGGACGGGAGCGAGATATTCCTGAAGAGGAAATGAACACGACCCGGCCCGGCCAAAAAAGAAGCCGCCTGCTTCGAACAGGCGGCTTTTCGATTCCGGATTCCCCATGCTACTTCATCGGCGGCACAAACGGTATGTACTGCGCAAAGAACCAGCACAGGAAAAATACAATCGGTATGTGAATGATCATCTGCAGGACCGAATACCCTACCAGGTCCCTGGCCTTCATGTGGAGCATGCCGAGGAGCGGCAGCATCCAGAACGGGTTCAGCAGGTTGGGAAGGGCCTCGGCCGCATTATAGATCTGGACGACCCAGCCGAGGTTGACCTTGTGGTCGATCGCCGCTTGCAGGACGTACGGGGCCTCGATGACCCACTTGCTGCCGCCCGAGGGGATGAACACTCCAAGTATGGCCGAGTAGAGGGCCACCAGCAGAGGATAAGTGCCTTGCGTTGTAACGGACACGAACAGGTCGGCAAGCCACTTGGTGATTCCCGTGCCCACGATCATACCGAAGATGACCGCATAGAACGGGAACTGGATCAGGACGCCGCCGACCGCCGGTACGGACTGGGCTACGGCGCGCAGGAACCTCTTGGGACGCCAATGCAGAAGCATTCCAAGAGAAATGAATATCAGGTTGTAAGTATTGAGATCAAGGGCCGCCAGAGCGCCCTGGGGGGAGGTCTTGAAGACGTCAAACAAGTACCACCACAGGAGCGCGACGACGAGGACGGTCAGTACCGGGCTGTACTCAAGCCACTCACCCGGCTTCTGCCGCTCTTCGATGGACATATCAATGGATTCGAACTTCAGGCCGAATTCTTCGCAAGTCTTGGCCCTTTCCGGTGAAGGCGCCGAATAATAGGCAATCACCATCGAGACGATGATAAGAATTACAGCCGTCCAGAAAGTGGGCCAGATGATAAGTGTCTGGGTCAGGGGAATGATACCGCTGATCTCGTAGAGCTTGGGGGGAATGGCGCCTTTGGTCGCCATCATGAGGGCGGCCGAAGAGGAGAAGCCCAGCGCCCAGACAGCTCCCAATCCCAGGTAGGCAGCCGCGCCGGCGGCCCGGTAATCCATTCCTTTGACCCGTCTCGTCAGCTCGCGGACGAGCAGACCGCTGAAGATCAGGCTGAAACCCCAGGAAATCAAAGAAGTGAACATTGAGAAGAATGCCACGAATGTGATAGCCCCTTTGGGGGACTTGGGAATATCGGAAAGCTTCTGAATCAGTTTGTAAATCGGCGGAGATGAAGCAACCACGTATCCGCCGATAATGATCATCGCCATCTGCATAGTGAACGGGATGAGGATCCAGAAGTTCTTGCCCCCCTGGATTGC
>CAZKYN010000088.1:0-12726 GCA_964556675.1 uncultured Syntrophaceae bacterium | reverse complement strand
ACCGGTACTGAGCGCTGAAGAAATAATCCGCGCCGCAGGGGCGGAATTTTCCGGGGACATGAATATGATAATTCGTGGCATCTCGACGGATTCCCGTTCCCTGGCGGAAGGCAGCCTCTTCGTGGCCCTCACGGGCGACAAATTCGACGGCCATGATTACCTGGAGGATGTCCTGAAAAAAGGCGCGGCCGGTGTGGTCGCGCGCAAAGACAGGCGGGACAAGGTCCCGGACGCGCCGGGAGCGGGTATGTTCCTGGTTGACGACACGCTGAGGGCATTGGGCGATCTTGCCAATTACTGGAGAGGCCGCTTCGCCGCCCCCGTCATAGCCATTACGGGCAGCTCCGGGAAGACCACGACGAAGGAGATGGCCGCCGGCATAATCGGCCTGGCCCGGCCGGTCCTCAAAACCGAGGGGAACTTCAACAACCTGATAGGCCTGCCGCTGACGATATTCCGGATGAGTGAAGAACACAAGGCCGCCATCCTCGAGATGGGGACAAATTCGCCCGGCGAAATCGCCCGGCTCACCGAAATAGCCAGGCCCGACGTCGGTCTGATCACCAATATCGGCGAAGCGCACCTGGAAGGCCTCAAGAGCGTCGACGAGATCCGGAAGGAGAAAACGGACCTCTTCCGCGTCATGAACGACAGGGGGATTGCCATTGTCAACGCCGACGACCCTTTGATCATGACGGAAATGCGCTGGCGGGGATCGCAGATCACTTTCGGGATAAGGAACAACGCCCTGATCAGGGCTGAGCATATCCGCAAGGAGCGGGAGCAGGGGGTTTGTTTCGTCCTCAAGATAGGCGACACGTCCCGGGAGATTGCGATGCAGGTCCTCGGCGAACACCACATCTACAACGCGCTGGCAGCGGCGGCCTGCGCCTGGTCGCTGGGCATCTCAAGGGAAATGATATGCCAGGGCCTCATGTCGTTCAAGCCTGTCAGCGGCAGGATGGAGATAATAAAACTGGCCAACGGGGCGTTCCTGCTCAATGATACTTACAACGCAAACCCGATTTCCGTGCGCGGCGCGCTCAGGGCCCTTCAGGACCTCAAAGGCGAATCACGGAGCGTTGTCGTCCTCGGCGATATGCTGGAGCTGGGAGATGAATCCGAGCGGCTGCATGAGACCGTGGGCGGACTTATTGCCGAAACGGGCGTGGACAGGGTCATTCTGAAAGGAAATTTCTCCGGGTCCGTCAAAAAGGGAGCGGTAAAGGGCGGAATGGAATCGTCCAGGATCAGCTTCGACGGCAATCCGGAGAGTGTCGCGGCCGAAGTCTACTCCGCGATCAGAAACGGGGATTGGGTCCTGGTAAAGGGCTCCAGGGGAATGAGGATGGAAGAGACCATCAAGGCAATTGTCCGGATAGCAGAGCGGCCGGCGGATGCGGGTTCCGGGCGGGACAGTTCACGCAAGGGGGAACAGGTTTGATTTACCATCTCTTATATCCTCTGCACGACATTGTCTCGTTTTTCAATGTCTTCCGGTACATAACTTTCCGGACAATATACGCGACCATCACGGCAATGATCATTGCTTTCGTGCTGGGCCCGTGGCTGATCCGCAAACTGCAGTCGCTGCAGATAGGCCAGCCCATCCGCGAGCTCGGCCCCGACTCCCACCAGGTAAAGAAGGGCACTCCCACGATGGGCGGGGTGCTGATCCTGCTTTCCGTTGTAGTCTCGACTTTGCTCTGGGCCAATCTCACAACCGATTGCATCTGGTATGTGCTGCTTGCGACCGTGGGCTTCGGCTTCATCGGCTTCCTGGATGATTATCAGAAGCTCGCCGGCAGCAACAGCAAGGGGGTACCCGCAAAGATCCGCCTCGCCGCGGAAATAGCCATAGCGCTGTTCATCAGCTCTTTCATGTTCCTCAAACCCGGGTTCAGCTCCAGCATTTCCCTGCCTTTCTTTAAAACGGTCCTCCCCGATCTGGGTTGGGGCTACGTAATACTTTCCACCTTCATAATAGTCGGGGCCGCCAATGCGGTGAACCTGACAGACGGGCTGGACGGGCTCGCCATCGGGCCGGCCACGATCTGTTTCCTGACATACCTGCTGTTTGCCTATTTCGCCGGGAACGTCAGGATTGCCGGATATCTCCAGATACCTTATGTCCCGGGCACAGGAGAGCTTGCGGTTTTTTGCGGCGCCATGGTGGGCGCCGGCATCGGCTTCCTCTGGTTCAACAGCTACCCCGCCCAGGTCTTCATGGGCGATGTGGGGTCGCTCTCGCTTGGCGGCGCACTTGGGGCCCTGGCCGTGTCGACCAAGCAGGAAATCCTGCTCGCTATCGTGGGCGGCGTGTTTGTTATGGAGACCATTTCCGTTATCTTCCAGGTGGGGTGGTTCAAGGTCTCCAACGGCAAAAGGATATTCAGGATGGCCCCCATCCACCATCATTTCGAATTGAAAGGCTGGGCGGAACCGAAGGTGATCGTTCGATTCTGGATAATAAGCATAATCCTGGCGCTTCTGGCCATAAGCACTTTGAAGCTGAGGTAGTATGGATCCGGCGGGGAAAAGAGTCCTGGTTATCGGACTGGGGAAAACAGGCATGGCAGCGGCGAAGTTCCTGCTGCAACGGGGAGCCAGGGCCGTTGTGACGGATGAGAAGCCCCCGCGCCGGATGGCCGCAGAGCTGACGGAGCTCGAGAGCCTTGCGGGCCGGGACAACTGTCTGGAAGTAAAGGAATACGGCCCGGCCAGCCTCGCGAAAATCGATCTGGTCGTGCCGTCTCCGGGCGTGCCGCCGTCGAGCCCGCTGCTGAAAGAAGCCGTCCGCAGGGGCATCCCCGTCCTGAGCGAAATCGAGGTGGCCTTCCGCTTCCTGAAACGGCCGGCAATCGCCATCACCGGAACGAACGGCAAGACGACCACGACCACCCTTGTCGGGGAACTGCTCCGGGGCTGCGGCAAAAGAGTCTTCGTGGGCGGCAACATCGGGACCCCTCTTATCGAGGCGGTCAACGGAACGCAGCCGTACGATTACGCAGTGCTGGAGGTCAGCAGTTTCCAGCTCCAGTGGATAGATTATTTCCGCCCCGCGGTTTCCGTCCTGCTCAACACCACTGTCGACCATCTGGATTACCATGGGAGTTTCGACGAATACAGGGCGGCCAAAGAGCGGATCTTCGAAAACCAGCAGGCGGGCGACATTGCGATTCTCAATGCCGATGACCCGTTTGCGCTGCCGCTGCTGGGGAGCCTGGAAGCGGACGTGCAGTGCTTCAGCTCTTCGACAAAGCTGCGCAGCGGGATATTCCTCGATAACGGCAGGATCCGCCTTGCTGCCGGCCAATTCGACGAGGAGTACCCGCTCGAGATGATCAGGATTCCGGGAATTCATAATATCGAGAACGTCATGGCGGCTGTCCTGATTGCGCGCTCCTGCGGGTGCAGCAGAGAAAAGATAATCAAGGTCACGGAAAACTTCCGGGGCGTCTCCCACCGCATCGAGTTTACGGCGGACAAGGGCGGCGTCCTTTTCTACGACGATTCCAAGGGGACGAATGTCGGGGCCGTGATCCGCGCCCTCGAAAGCTTTCCGGGCAGCGTCATCCTGATGCTCGGCGGCCGCGACAAGGGGGGAGATTTCGAAAACCTGATCGACCTCATCCGCAAAAAGGTAAAAAGGATCGTGCTGTTCGGCGAGGCCGGTCAGAAGATCAATTCGATGGTCGGCGGCATAGTCGAGACTTGCATTGCCGCAACGCTCCGCGAGGCGGTTTCCGCTGCATATAACGGCGCCTCCCCGGGAGACATCGTTCTGTTCTCTCCCGGATGCACGAGCTTTGATGAGTTCACGAGTTATGCCGAGCGCGGCAGACTCTTCCAGGAATGGGTGAAGGGGCTGTAATGGAATTTTTATCGGCCAGAAAATCCGATCTGATCCTGGTGCTCGTCACTTTGTGCCTTGTGACGTTCGGCACGGCCATGATTTACAGCTCGAGCTTCATCATGGCCTCGTCCATGAAGGGCGACGGCTACTATTTCCTCAAGCGCCAGCTCGGGTTCTTCGCTGCCGGCCTTGCGCTGATGTACCTCTTCTCCCGCATGCATTATGAGCGCCTGAAAAAATTCGCTTACCCTGCTCTCGGCATTGCAGTCGTGCTGCTGGTCGCGCTAATGGTCCCGGGGATAGGGGTCCGGAAGAACGGCGCGACGAGATGGCTCAACCTGGGTTTCTTCGCTTTCCAGGTCGCCGAGTTCGCCAAGGTCGCCATAATCCTGTTCCTGGCCCACTACCTTTCTCGCAATGAAAAGTACCTGCGGGAGCTCAAGCGCGGTTTCCTGATACCGCTTGGAATCGCCGGCGTGCTGATGGCGCTTATCATCCGCCAGCCCGATTTCGGGACCATGGTCATAATCGGGGTGATCCTCATGGCCATGCTGTGCCTGGCCGGGAGCCGCATGCTCCATATCTCGGCCCTTATTGCCGCGGCGATACCGGTCGGGATCTGGATGGTCCTGTCGAACCCTTACCGGATGAAGCGGATCCTCAGTTTCCGCAATCCCTGGGAGAGCGCCCGCGATTCGGGTTTCCAGATAATCCAGTCCTGGCTGTCCTTCGGATCGGGAGGGCCTTTCGGGGTCGGCCTGGGCGACGGCATGCAGAAGCTTTTCTATCTGCCTGAGCCGCATACCGATTTCATCCTCTCGGTTGTCGCGGAGGAGGCAGGTTTCATCGGGGTTGCGGCCGTCATAGCCCTGTTCTGCATCTTTGTGGTCAAGGGGTTCATCATCGCCTTCAAAAAACAGGACACGTTCGGCACCCTGCTGGCCTGCGGTATCACTATGCTGATCGGCCTGGAGGCGATAATCAACATAGCGGTCGTGCTCGGACTGATTCCGACCAAGGGCCTGGCGCTTCCTTTCATGAGTTACGGCGGGTCCTCGCTCGTCATGAGCATGATATGCGTGGGGATACTTTTGAATATCTCGACCGCATCCGAGGAAAGAGGAGCGGCAAGGCGGGTGAGAAATTGAAGCTGGCGATTGCAGGCGGGGGCACGGGCGGCCATCTTTTCCCCGGGGTGGCCGTGGCGGAAGAATTCCTCTGGCGGGACGCCGCGAACGAGGTACTCTTCATCGGGACCGAGAGGGGGCTGGAGAAGAGGATATTGCCCGGCCTCGGCTACAATTTGCGGACGATCAATGTCGAGGGCCTGAAGGGAAGGGGCTTGCGGTCCCTGGTAGGCGTTATCAAGCTGCCGTGGAGCCTTGTCCAGTCAATGAAGATCCTCGCCGAGTTCTCCCCGCATATGGTGCTCGGCGTGGGCGGGTACGCTTCCGGGCCGGCGGTGCTGGCCGCCCTTCTGCAGGGCATCCCGGCAGCCATTGCCGAGCAGAATGCCATCCCCGGAGAGACCAACAGGATGCTCGCGAAGATAGTGTCGAGGGTCTTCCTGAGCTTCCCCGAAAACAGGGGATGGGCGCCTGCGGGAAAAACAATCGTTACCGGCAATCCCATCCGGGCCGGGCTGCTGGAAAAAGCCCTGGGACCGGAACGCCATGAGCGCTTCACGGTCCTTGTATTCGGAGGCAGCCAGGGAGCGCACATGATCAACGAGGCGGTGCTCGCGGCTCTGGACCATTTGGGGGACATGCTGGACAGGATCAGGATCATCCACCAGACCGGCGCCGAGGACCTGGAGAGGGTGAAAAAGGTTTACGGGGAAAAGGCCGGGCAGGGGCTCATGGCGGAAGCCCTGCCCTTTATCAGTGATATGGGGGCTGCCTACAAAGAATCGGACCTGCTGGTCTGCCGCGCCGGGGCGACGTCAATCGCGGAGATCACCGCGTGCGGCAAAGCTGCGGTTTACATCCCGTTCCCGTATGCGGTCGCCGACCATCAGACCCGCAACGCCGAGGCCCTCGCCGCGGCGGGAGCGGCCGTCATGGTTCCGCAAAAAGAACTGGATGGGGGAAAACTGGCCGGGATCATCAGGGATTTTTTCCACAACCCGGGCAGGGTCAGGGCCATGGAAAGGGCGTCCGCGCAATTGGGACACCCGTATGCGGCCCGGCAGGTCGTTGACGAGTGCATCAATATGATGAAGGGCAGGGCCGGTTTTGCGACCCGTTCCCTGTGAATGGAATGCGGAAAATGATTCATACTCACGCTCAAGATTATCACCTTTTCGTTCGATACATTTCCGTTAAGGACAAGGACTTACAAAGCGATAGGGTGAAATGAGTTCGCCCGGAAGCACGGGAGGAAAAATGGCGGGAAACGGGAAAAAGGGCTGGATGCAGAGGAAGGTCAGGCGCATCCATTTCGTGGGAATCGGCGGCATAGGGATGAGCGGCATAGCGGAAGTCCTCCTGAACCTGGGATACGAAATCAGCGGTTCGGACCAGGGCGAATCGGATATCACGGCGAGGCTTGCCGGCCTGGGGGCCCGGATCTTCAAGGGGCACAGCGCGGACAACCTCGACAGCTCCGACGTCGTCGTGACATCGACGGCCATCAAGCCGGACAACCCCGAAGTGATAAAGGCCCATGAATTCGGAATTCCCGTGATCCCCAGAGCGGAGATGCTTGCCGAGCTGCTTAAGATGAAGTTCTCGGTGGCAATATCCGGCATGCACGGCAAGACGACGACCACTTCCATGATCTCATCGGTGCTTGCCCACGGCGGACTGGACCCCACCATAGTCATCGGGGGCAAGCTCGCCAGCATCGGCTCGAATGCCAAGCTGGGCGACGGCGAAGTGCTGGTCGCCGAAGCCGAGGAGAGCGACGGGTCCTTCCTCAAGCTCAGTCCCGCGATCGCGGTCGTCACCAATATCGACCGGGAGCACCTCGACTATTACAGGGACCTGGACGAAATAAAAGAGGCCTTCGTAAAGTTCGCGAACATCGTCCCATTCTACGGCTCCACGGTGCTGTGCATCGATGACGAGAACGTGCGGGCGATCCTCCCGAGGATCAAGCGCCGGATCATCTCTTACGCGATCAACCAACCCGCGGATTACCAGGCCGTTGATGTCGACCTTTCCGGGCATTCTTCGAGCTATGACCTCTATCATAAAGGGATCAAGCTCGGCAGGGTCGGCCTGAACCTGCCGGGGCTTTTCAACGTGTACAACTCCATGGCCACCGTCGCGGTAGCCCGCGAGCTGGACATGGACTTCGACCGGATCAGGGAAGGCATGCTGTCCTTTTGCGGAGTCCAGAGGCGGCTGGAGATAAAAGGCAAGATTAACGGCATAACGGTAGTCGACGACTACGGCCATCACCCGACCGAGGTGAAAGCGACCCTGGCTGCCGCGCGCCAGGTCTGGAAAGACAGGCTCATCGTCATCTTCCAGCCTCACCGGTACACGAGGACGAGGGCCCTGTTCCCGGAATTCGTCACCTCGTTCCCCGATGCCGACGCCCTGATCCTTACGGACATTTATGCGGCCAGCGAAAAGCCGATTGAAGGCGTGCACTCGTTCCGGCTGTACGAGGAGATCCGCAGGCAGGGGCATCCCGATGTCCGGTACTACCCGGAATTCGGGCAGATCGTGGACCGCCTGCTCGAGATAGCCCGACCCGGAGACGTGATCATCACCCAGGGCGCGGGGACGGTCTGGAAGATAGGCGAAGAATTTTTGAAGAAAGCGGCGGAAAAAGGAAGCAAATGAAGGCGCGGGACGAAGCGTTTCGCAAACAGTTCGGGGAAATAGCCGCGGGACGGGTCCTCTTCGACGAGCCCATGGCGCTGCACACGTCCATGCGCGCGGGGGGGGCAGCCGACGTGCTTGTATTCCCGGCGGGGCGCGAAGAGCTCGTGAGGGCCGTGAACTTCCTGACCCGGACCGGCGTTCCGTTCTGCCCCGTGGGCAATGGCACGAACCTCATCGTCCGTGACGGGGGGTACAGGGGAGTAATCATCTGCCTGCAGGACCTCCGGGACGCATTTCTGTCCGAAGCCGGTCCGCAGGTCCGCACGCTTACGGCGCTGGCCGGGACGCCGCTGCGGGACGCAGTCGCAATGAGCGTGCGGGAGGGCCTTTCCGGGCTGGAATTCTGCGCGGGGATCCCCGGCAGCATCGGAGGGGCGCTGCGCATGAATGCCGGGGCGTTCGGAAGGGAAATGAAGGATGTGGTCCTGAATATTCAGATGATCAACGGTTCGGGCGAGATCAAAAGTTTTGAAAACGCCGACCTGAGCTTTTCGTACCGGGACCTGGAACTGCCCCCGGGAGCTTTGATCGTCGGCGGCGAGTTCGGGCTGGAGCAGGCGTCGCCCGAATCCGTATCCGGCAGGGTCCGTGAAATAATGGGGATCAGGGCTTCCAAACACCCTGTGAACTATCCCAATTCCGGCTCAATTTTCAAAAACCCTCCCGGGACGCCGGCCGGCCGGCTCATTGAGCGCTGCGGGCTCAAGGGAACCAGGGTGGGCGACGCCGCGGTATCCGAACTCCATGGGAACTTCATCATCAATGTGGGGAATGCCAGGGCCGCGGACATCGAGAGCCTGATCGGCAGGATACGACACACCGTTCTGGCCCAGACAGGCGTCGCACTCGAAACGGAAGTCAAGATAATCGGAGAAGGTTGAGTGAGGCAGAACTTCAAGACCAGCGTCGAGGTGAGGCGCAACCGGCTCAAGAGAAATTCCGGGAAGATTTACCGGGAAGCCCTCTCGGCCTGCGCCCTGCTGGCCGCCGTCGCCGTGGCCGCTTCGGCAATGATCTTCTCCTATAACTTCCTGCTCAGCGCCAGCCTGTTGAGGCTGGAAAGAATAGAAGTCAAGGGCTGCGAGCGGCTCACCGAAAAGGACGTGATCGCGGCCGCCGCGATAGGACCGGCCCGGAACCTGCTGGCGCTGAGGACGGCCGAGGTGGCGGAGAGCATCAGGAAAAACCCCTGGGTGAAGGAGATCGAGATAACGAGAAGTTTTCCCAATGCGCTGGCCGTGACGATCACTGAGAAAAAGCCGGTCGCGCTGGCCAAGCGGATGAGCGACCTCTATTTCATCGACGGGGAAGGATCGGTAATCAAGAAGCTTGAGGCCGGCGAGGAAACGGACCTGCCGGTGCTTACCGGGTTTTCCGAGAACGCGGAACTGGTCCGGAAATCGATCGAGCTGCTGAATTTTTTCGCAGCGGAGGCGGAATTCCCGCAGGCCAAGGACATTGCGGAGATCAACGGCGACGAGGTCCAGGGCCTCTCGATTTTCCTGGAAAACGGTCTGTGCCTGCAGCTGGGCCTTGACGACTACTCGGGCAAACTGAGGAAATTCAAACTGATTATGGCGGACCTCAGCCGCCGCAATATAGGTTCCGGCTTCCTGCTGATCGACCTGCATAATGCAGGAGCGATAACGGTCCAGAAGCGGGGAGCGCAGCCGCTTGAGAAGGAAAAGCAGCAGAAAAAATATAAAACCTGAAAACTAAATCGGGGGATTTACTCACATTACTTTGGAACAGTCTGCTGGAAAGGGAAGTGAATGGCTAAAAGAGGAAGCATACTGATCGGGCTTGATATCGGCACCACCAAGGTCTGCACGGTAGTCGGAGAGATGACCGGCAACGGGGGCGTCGATATAATCGGTATCGGATCGCATCCGTGCGACGGACTGAGGAAGGGTACGGTCGTCAACATAGACAGCACGATAGAATCGGTCAAGAAAGCGGTCGAAGAAGCGGAGGAGATGTCCAATTGCGATATCCGCGCGGCGTTCACAGGCATAGCCGGCCCGCATATAAAGAGCTTCAACAGCTACGGGATAGTTGCCGTGAAAGGCACGGAAGTCGATGACGGCGACGTGAAACGGGCGGTCGAGGCGGCCCGCGCCATCGCCATGCCACTCGACAGGGAGGTGCTGCACATCCTGCCGCAGCATTACATAGTTGACGACCAGGAAGGCATCAAGGACCCGATCGGGATGTCGGGCGTGAGGCTGGAAGTCCGCGTCCATATCATAACCGGGATGGTCACGGCCGTTCAGAACATCCTTAAGTCGGTCAACGGCGTCGGCCTGGAGGCTAATGAAATAGTCCTGGAGCAGCTTGCCGCCAGCGAGGCCGTCCTGAGCAACGATGAAAAGGAGCTTGGAGTGACCCTGGTCGATATCGGCGGGGGCACGACCGATATCGCGGTGTTTTCCGAAGGCAGCCTTAAGTACACTTCTGTGCTGCCGATCGGCGGAAACTACCTTACCAACGACATCGCTATCGGCCTGAGGACGCCGGTAACTGAGGCGGAAAAGGTGAAGATCAGGTACGGCTGCGCGTTCACGCCCATGATCCCGCAGGACGAGATGATCGAGGTCCCCAGCGTGGGCGGCCGCGAGCCGCGGAGGGTCTCCCGCCAGATACTGGGCGGCATAATTGAGCCCCGGATGGACGAGATCCTGAACCTCGTCTGCCGGGAGATAGTCAAATCGGGGTTCGAGCAGCGCCTGGCTGCGGGTGTCGTCCTGACGGGCGGGACTGCGCTTATCCAGGGCATCAACGAAATGGCGGAGCAGATCTTCAATATGCCGGTCAGGGTGGGGAGCCCGATCGAGGTAGGAGGACTCACCGAGATAGTGAATAACCCCATGTATGCAACGGGAGTGGGACTCGTACTGTACGGCAGCAGGTATCACGCGTCGAGCGCGGCCAGGAAGAGCGAGGGGAGCCTGGTCAGCAAGACAATGAAGCGGGCGCGCAAGTGGTATAAGGATCTATTTTAGAGAAGGGGAAGGGGGCAACTTATGGGATTTGAGCTGTTTGAGAATGCGGAGAAGCTGGCGAAGATCAAGGTGATCGGAGTCGGGGGCGGCGGCAGCAATGCCGTGAACACCATGATCGGCTACAACCTGACGGGCGTGGATTTCATTGCGGCCAACACCGACGCGCAGGCGCTCCGGGCATCGCTCTCGCCGATCAAGATCCAGCTGGGGTCCGAGATCACGAAGGGACTGGGAGCGGGATCCGATCCCAGCATCGGCGAAAAGGCCGCCCAGGAATCGGACGAGCTGATCAGGGGCACCCTGAGCGGCGCCGACATGGTATTCATCACGGCGGGGCTGGGAGGCGGCACCGGAACGGGCGGGGCGCCGGTGATCGCGCAGATAGCCAAGGAGTCCGGGGCCCTTACGGTCGCGGTTGTGACCAAGCCCTTCCAGTTCGAGGGAAAGAGGCGCGACCGTCAGGCCGAGCAGGGGATCGAGGAACTCCGGAAGATAGTCGACACCCTGATCGTGATCCCCAACCAGCGGCTCCTGAGCATGGGCGGACGCAACATGTCGCTGATCGAGGCCTTCAAAAAGGCCGACGACATCCTCTATCACGCCGTGAAAGGGATTTCCGACCTGATCCTGATCCCCGGCCTGATAAACCTGGATTTCGCCGACGTCCGTAACATCATGTCCGAGATGGGACTCGCCCTGATGGGCACGGGAATCGCCCGCGGCGAGAACAGGGCCATAGAGGCCGCGCAGCGCGCCATCTCTTCGCCCCTGCTGGAAGACAACTCCATCCAGGGCGCGCGCGGCGTCCTGCTCAACATAACAGGCGGCCCGGACATGTCGCTCTACGAAATAAACGAGGCATCCTCGCTCATCCAGGCGGAGGCGCATGACGAAGCCAACATAATCTTCGGGACGGTTGTCGACGAGACCATGGGCGACGAGGTCCGCATTACCGTCATTGCTACGGGCTTCGATGAGAACGAAAAAAGGAAGCAGGAAATGCCCACGGGGCCGAAGTTGAGCAGCTACAAGCGCGAGGACCTCTCGACGCCGGCCTTCATGAGAAAGGGCAAGACCGCCGAGAATCAGAACGTCGTCAGGATGGGAGTCATCGACGACACCGAGAATATCGATTTCGAGGTCCCTGCTTTTTTGCGAAAACAGGCCGATTAGGCCTGTTGTTTGTGTTTTAAACCCCCTCCCCACGCCCGGGGATTGCATGTCCCCGGGCGCCTTCCTTATTTCTGCACCCTTTAAGAACTCTCACAGGCTTTAACGAAGGGAGCCGGTTAACTTCCGGCAAGACCGATGCACCGATGATGTGAAGGGTTCAGTATTATAGAAAAAGCTGAGGCAAGCAGGGCGAAAATGAGGAGCTCGTATGTTTCAGGAGGCGTAAAGAGCCGGAAATCACTTCGGGCAGACCCGGTACTTCTTCACGAGGAATTCCGGATTATATGAGGACTTGGTCTTCCGCAGATTGACCCTGCCCATATCCTCTTCCATATTGATGTATTCGTATTCGGGAATGGAAGAGGCAAACCTGTTGAACATGAACTCGTAGAGGCCCTGGAAACCCGGCAATCCCTTGATGAAATGGATGATAAAGACCCGGGGATTCAAAGGCTCTCCCAGGAGGAAACCGACGGGCTCCCCGTTCGCAAAAAATATCCGACCGCTGAGCGGCAACTCGCCGAAGTAACGCAATGCCTCGGCGCATTGCCGGTAATCGGAATATCTCTCCTGGTCGCCCGTGGCATCCTGCCATCTTCGCAGGATGTCCGACGCAATCGTGATATGAGCGGGGCCGAAGTCGTCTGACGAGCCTTTATTATTAAGCAGGAACTGTTTGAGCCTGTTCCTTCGCCGGTTGTATTTTCCGCCCTTGAACGAGGCCAGTTTCTCGACCCGGAACAGGTAATCCATTTCTCCCGAGCGGGCGGTGACGTCGAACCGCTCCTGGTCAAAGACGTCCTTCCATTTTTCCGCCACCGGGTAGAGGAAATCATAATCGCGCATTATACCCGCAATG
>CAZKYN010000087.1:0-12785 GCA_964556675.1 uncultured Syntrophaceae bacterium | reverse complement strand
GAAGTTGTTGAGATGAGTCAGGAAATGGAAATCGGCGGGGGTAGGATCTATCCGGCGATTTGTGAGGAGGCGGACATAATAGTGCACCTGGCGGACAGCGTCCATATCAGGATCGGCAACGGGAGGTCAATCAAGGAATACCGGCGGGTTACCGTGGCAGGGACAGCGGGTCTGGGTAAAGCCGCAGCCCTGAAAAAAGTTGGACGTTTTATTTACGTAAGCACCGTAAAGGTGAACGGAGAAGAAAACCCCACCCCTTATAGGGAAAGCGACAATCCATCTCCCCGGGACCCGTACGGGGTCAGCAAGTGGGAAGCAGAACAGATGCTGCGGTCAATCAGTTCGGAGACAGGGCTGGAAACAGCTATCCTGAGGCCGCCGCTGGTTTACGGCCCCGGCGTGAAGGCGAACTTTCTTAATTTGATGAAGCTGGTCGGATGCGGAATTCCACTGCCGCTCGCAAGCGCGCGGAACAGGCGGAGCTTCGTATACGTCCACAACCTGGTTGACGCCATTTGCGTTTGCGCCGGCCATCCCGGGGCGGCCGGTTCGACATTCATGGTAAGCGATGGCCGGGACGTTTCCACCCCCGAGTTGATCAAAATGATTGCTTCCGGATTGAATTCAAGGCCCGCGCTTTTGCCCTGCCCCGTCCCGCTGCTCGGGATCCTGAGCAGGATTACCGGAAAGGGGGACGAAATGTCCCGGCTCGTCGGGTCCCTGAGCGTGGATATATCCAAAATAAAATCGGCCCTCGGCTGGAATCCTCCATGCACCATGGAGGAAGGTATTGAAGAGACGATAAAATGGTACAAGGCTTCCTGAAGCGGTGCTTCGATGTGTCAGCGGCTTCAGTCCTGCTGGTACTCCTCAGCTTACCGCTCCTGATCACGGCCCTGGTCGTCAAGTTCACCTCGCCGGGCCCGGTCCTGCACTGGTCGAAACGGATCGGAATTAACAACCGCATATTCCTGATGCCGAAATTCCGTACAATGCTGACCGATACGCCGGATGTCGCCACGCACCTCCTCAACAACCCGGAAAAATACCTGACCCCACCGGGCCATTTCCTGCGTAAATACAGCCTTGATGAAATGCCGCAGCTGTGGAGCATTCTGACGGGAAAAATGAGCTTTGTCGGCCCGCGGCCCGCCCTTTACAACCAGGACGATCTAATAGGCCTGAGGACCGCCAAGGGCATCCACAGACTGGTGCCCGGTATCACGGGGTGGGCACAGGTCAACGGCCGGGATGATCTTCCGATCCCCCAGAAGGTGCAATACGAAGAGATTTATTTAAATAACCGGTCTTTATTGTTCGATTTCAAAATCCTGTATTTGACTTTTTTGAAGGTCGTCCGGGCCGAAGGCGTCAAGCACTGAACCGGGCGGAACAACGGCATGAAACATCTGATTCGCAACAGAAACTTCTACCTGATCCTGGCGGGGGACATCTGCTTTATCATCGTCTCATTCGTCGCCGCATATATGCTGCGGTTCGAGGGGAATATCCCTCCCGAACACTGGACGAGTTTAAAAAAGATTCTGCCGGTCATGGTTATCCTGAAAATCGGCGTCTTCTTCCTTTTCAAACTCTATGCAGGGATGTGGAGATACGCGAGCCTAGTCGACCTCTTCAATGTGGTAAAGGCATCGGTTTCGTCGTCTTTGATTATAATATTATATGTCCTTTTCCTTTACAGGTTTGAAGGATTCTCCCGGTCGGTGTTCCTGATAGACTGGATTCTTACCCTTTTCCTGATCGGCGGCATCAGGGCGGGGATAAGGGTGGTCCTGTCAAACAACCTGCGCTCTTTCTTCAGCTTCAGGACTTCCGCCGACCTCAAGAGAATGCTGATCGTGGGCGCCGGCGGGGCCGGCGAAAAGGTGTTACGGGAAATCAACGACAACCCGGGTCTCAATTACAACGTCGTCGGCTTCCTCGACGACGACCCTTATAAGCGGGGCAAGGCAATCCACGGCGTCCCGGTGCTCGGGAATCTCGACCAGGTCCAGCAATTCAAGTCATACTTTGACGAGGTACTGATAGCAATCCCATCTGCCGGGGGCGAGGTCATCAGGAAAATCGTTTCCGCCTGCGAGCGCATCGGCAAACGGGTACGCATCATACCCAACATGGGAGAGCTTATCGGCGGTAAACTGTCCCTCAAAGCCATAAGGAATATTACCCTTGAAGACCTCCTGGGAAGAGATGAGGTCTACCTTGAGCAGGATAAAATCGACTCGTATCTGAAGAACAAGCGCGTGCTGGTCACGGGAGCAGGCGGGTCCATCGGCAGCGAATTGATTCGGCAGATAGGCAGGTTCAAGCCACAAGCCCTGGGATTAATCGAGTTCAGCGAATTCAACCTGTTCCAGATCGAGATGGAAATCCGGCAAAAGCTTGAGGACACCACAGTTGAGAGCTTTCTGGCCGATATCCGGGACGGCAGATCCGTCCGCCGCGTGTTTGATTTCTTCAAGCCGGACGTCGTTTTCCACGCGGCGGCATACAAGCACGTCCCCCTCCAGGAGATTACCCCCTGGGAGACTGTGTTCAATAATGTCCTCGGCACCCGGAACCTTATTGATGCGGCAATGGAATCGAATGTCAAAAAATTTGTCCTGGTTTCGACGGATAAGGCTGTGCGGCCGACAAACGTGATGGGCGCCACGAAAAGGATCGCGGAAATGCTCATCCAGACGGCCAATGGCAACGGGACCAGCTTCATAGCGGTCCGCTTCGGAAATGTCATCGGCAGCTCCGGTTCGGCCATCCCCATATTCCAGAAGCAGATTGCTCAAGGGGGACCCGTCACAGTTACCCATCCGGATATGCAGAGATACTTCATGAGCATTCCGGAAGCGGCCCAGTTGATTTTACAGGCGGGCGCCATGGGCGAGGGCGGTGAGATCTTTATCCTGGACATGGGAAAGCCCGTACGCATCCTGGACATGGCACGGGAACTGATCCGCTTGCATGGATTGGAGCCGGACAAGGATATCCCGATCAAATTCATCGGCCTGCGCCCGGGGGAGAAACTTTATGAGGAGCTGATCACCAAGGGCGAGGGCATAGTCGAAACATATCATGAGAAAATTGTCGTGCTGCGCAGCCGCGATGGGAATACCGGACACCTGCAGGCTCTTGTGGATGAGCTTCTCCAACTCTCAGTCGGGTGCGATGCCCCTCTGATCAAAGATAAGCTGAAGCAAATCGTCCCCGAATACAACCCTCAATCCTGATACTGCCCGGGACATCCCCGCAGATGCCAGACCAGAAGCTTTGAGTACAAGGCTAGTTTATCCCTCAAAGGGCTGAGCAGACCCGCTGTCAGAATATTAGCCCCCAGAGTGAAAGTCCAGTTCACCAGCAGCCTCATGAATATGACCAGGCAGACGAGCGAGTAATAAAGACCGCCTTTCCATTTTCGGAAATAGATGTACCTCGACCTGTAAAACAGGACCCTGGACCTGATATTATGGCCGATGCTCTGCCCCTGCAAATGGTAAATGAACGCATCCGGCACATGGTATATTTTCCATCCAGCGTTTTTCATCTGCAACGCCCAGTCTGTCTCCTCCAGAAAAAAGAAGTATCTCTCGTCTAAAATCCCCACCTCTTCAATAGCCTTCCTCCTGACCATCAGACAAGCCCCGATCCCTGAATCTATTTCTATAGGTTCCCTGTAAGAGTGCCTTTTGCTGGGATATCGTTTCGGGAACAGGTATTCCAGGAGGGCAACATTAAAGGTCAGCGTCAGCAAATCCGGGAAGCCCGCGATAGAGTTCTGTTTGGTCCCATCACTATTGAGCAGCTGGCCGCAGGACATTGCAGCATCGGGATGCCCTTCCATGAACGAGAACAGTTTGCTTACTGCTTCTTCCGTAAGCACTGTATCTGAATTGAGCAGCAGGGCGTAGCGGCCCTGCATTACTTTCAGGGCCTGGTTGTTGGCGGCCGCAAATCCCAGGTTTGTGCTGTTTTCGACCAGTTTTACCGCAGGGAACTTCGTTTTGATGATACCGGCGCTGCCGTCAGTTGATGCGTTGTCCACGACAAATATTTCGAATGAGATATCCCTGATTGTTTTGTAAACGGATTCCAGGCAGGCGACGGCGAGTTCCCTGGTGTTGTAATTAACGATGACTATTGTCAGATCGGTCATTGCGCCTTTTTGCTTCCATATTCAAAACGGACAACTTGGCGTATTTGGAAAATTTATTGATGGCATCCGTCATGGACAGCGTGAATCCCTGGCGGCCGTCGAGGAACCCGAGCCGGATCACATAATTCTGAAAGAAGGCAAGTTCCGCCCTGATTGCCGCCTCCCACACCGAGCATTTCCTGCCTTTTCTGAACTCCTGCTCTGCCCCCAGTGATGAATACTGGTTTATTTTCTGGAGTATCCTGCTCAGATCGCTCTCGGTGAAGTGCTCAATAGGGCAATCCAGATTTTCCACGGAGCCGTCGATGATAACGGACTCGTGCACCGCGCTATCGCTCATCCGGCCGCGCCCTTTCCTAAAAAACCTTACCACCCTGTCGGGCCACCAGCCCATGTGCCTGATCCACTTTCCCTGGAAAAAATTTTTTCGGGGGAAGCTGTAGCCTGCGACTGCCGAAGCCATTGCGCTTATCCCAATGACTTTCGATGCTGTATCGGAAGGTATTCGCTCATCGGCATCGAGAACGAAGACCCAGGCGTTGCGGCATTTGTCGATCGCCGATTGCTTCTGGGCGCCGAAACCCTTCCAGTCTTCGACGTAAACATCGCACCCGAAATCGCGGGCAATCCGCACTGTGTTGTCGGAGCTGCCGGAATCAACGACTACCACCTGGCCGGCAAACCTGACGCTCTCCAGGCAGGAAAGGATCTTGTCTTCCTCGTTTTTTGTTATAACGGCAATGGATATTTCCGGCCTGTTCATGAGAACATCAAGTCCTTGGTTTATTGACGGGCAAAATATATCAAATCCATCATAAAATCACGCGCAAATGCGCATTACGGCATGCAAATATACCAAGAATACTGGCGGCAATTGTGCTATATAGGCGCCGACTGATCCTCTGAGAGATTTTTTTCGATGCAAAGCAAGATTTCCGTTATTTTGACCGCCTGGATGCGACCGCAAAACCTGGAAGAGCAGGTCCAGCGTGTCCTCGACCAGACTGTCCGGCCCGCCGAAATCGTGCTGTGGTACAACCAGCCGCTCAAGAAGCTGGGATTTATTGAGAGAAAAAAGCTGGTCGAATTCAAAAATGACAAGTACGTAAAAAAGATAATCTGCGATTTTAATTTCGGGATTATTCCCCGGTTTTGCCTGGCATCATGTTTGGAAGGCGATTATGTCTGTATTTTTGATGACGACACTATGCCCGGGAACAGATGGTTTGAAAACTGCCTCAATTATGTCGATTCCGAAAAATGTATTTGCGGCGCAATCGGCCTTCGCTATCTCTCAACATCGGAATTAAAGACGGAGAAACCCCGTATGGGCTGGGAGGGGATGAACAGCAATCTGGAGTTCGTCGATACTGTAGGCCACAGCTGGTTCTTCCGGCGCGAGTGGGCGCGCTTTTTCTGGGATGAGGAGCCGCTTTTGAGGACGTTCGGGGAGGATATACATTTTTGCGCGATGCTGCAGCGTTACGGAATCCGGACGGCCTGTCCTCCTCACCCGCAGGGCAATATGGATGTATGGGGGTCGGTCAAATCCAGCCTGGGAGTCGATCAGGTCGCCATCAGCTGCAGTTCCGATAAATCAAAGGATTTCTGGGCCGTCGTAAAATACGAATTTGAAAGGGGCTTCAGGCCTGTCCTGCTATGATCCTGGTTGCTTACGGGACCCGTCCCGAAGTCATCAAACTATTCCCCGTTATCCTGGAGCTTAAAAGGCAGGGCGTGCCGTACAGGACCCTGTTCAGCGGTCAGCATACAGATTTGTATATGGACGTGAAGGACCTTGTCCCCGAACCTGATTATAGTTTTGCCGCGGCGTTTGCAGGCCGGAACAGGCACAACACGCTGGCTGATTCCTACCTGAAGATTGCACGCGAAGCTGAAAAGCTCTTTACTGCCGATCATTTCTCGACCCTTATCGTCCAGGGCGATACCACAACAGCCCTGGCGCTAGCCCAGATAGCCTATTACAACAGGATCAGGATCGCCCATGTCGAAGCGGGGCTGCGCACTTTTGACCTGGACAATCCCTATCCCGAAGAGTTCAACAGGACCGTTATCTCTCAAGTTGCGCATTTCAATTTTGCACCATCCGCACAAGCCGTTGCAAACCTTGAAAAAAGCGGCGCTAAAAACATCTACCAGGTCGGAAACACGATCATCGATGCCGTGCTTTTCATGAAGAGGAAATTGGGACTAAAGGTAAGCAGATCAAACCAGGTGCTCGTAACTCTTCATCGCAGGGAAAACCATGACATCATGGGATCATTATTCCGTCAGCTGCAGGAAATTGCCGGTCAGTTCCCTCACCTGGAATTAATTCTGCCGATCCATCCCAATCCCAATGTGATAAAACATAAGCCTATCCTGAAAGCGCCGAATATTCGGGTAATACCGCCGCTGGACTATCCCGCTCTGCTCAAAATTCTGAGTTCGGTCAATTTTACCATTTCCGACAGCGGGGGCATTCAGGAAGAGGCCACCTGCTTCAACAAGAAAGTAATAATAGTCAGGGAAACAACTGAGCGGCCGGAAGTCGTGGAAATCGGCTTGGGGAAGCTGGCCGGACGGGAAATCCGTCGACACATCGAGTGGGCAATGGAACCTTACAGCGGAAGAGCACGGGATGTTTACGGGAAGGGCGATGCCGCCAGGAAACTAGTCCGGTTCCTGAAGAATAATTCTAAACAGATTTAAGTCGTTTCAGGAGCACAATCCTCCCTGTCTCTTTATAGTGCCACTCACCGACTATAAGGAAATCATTCGGGTCGTATTCTTTTAACAGGTCAAATTTTGCAGGCCAGTATTTCTCTTCCCAGACTACGTACCGAGCCTTGCATCGGTCGACGGAATTTATAAATTCCGGATAATTGTTCCCGAATCGGCTGTTGCACTCTCCGTCATCGGGACAGGAAAGACCCGATGATTTCAAGTTGCTGTATAAATGTAAAGTCCTGAAATAAGCGCCTATAACCAGAATATCTACTGCCTGCGGGCCGCTTTCCAGTTGACTTATTCTGGACCCGATCTGTTTGAATGCTATCTTGCCTTTATCTTCCAGTTTCACTAGTGCCGGGAGAGAATATGCAAGTATTATGCAGATCAGAATGAATGCCGCTGTGGATTTTCTGACTTTCAGAATCCTCCGGAAAAAGAAGAGCACCCGCTCAATTCCGTAGCCGATGAATACGAAAGAAGGCAATATGAACAGTGTC
The DNA here is from genome assembly GCA_964556675.1 of uncultured Syntrophaceae bacterium. Classification (GTDB taxonomy): domain Bacteria; phylum Desulfobacterota; class Syntrophia; order Syntrophales; family UBA4778; genus JBDKTK01. The sequence goes on along the minus strand of CAZKYN010000087.1, from coordinate 5,387 downwards.
GAGTACCGGTTCTCAAGAAACCAGTTTCTTAGAACAAACACGTAAAGAACCAGGAAAGACCCGCAAATCAGAACCGCAAAATAAGAGGTTTCACTGTTCTCCCGCCATTTTTTGAAATTAAAAAAGCCCAGGATGAAAATCAGGAAAAAAAGATAAAGGAAAGATTGGGCCAGACCGTTTAAGACAATATCGATTCCCAGCATCCACAAAAGCGTGCGGGTCTGCTTGAAGAACTCCAATTCATATCCGGCAGGATGCGACTGGATTACTGTCAGCAGGTTTGCCCGGAGTGCCTGATATGCTTTTAGCGCATCCGGAAAGAAACTCCAGGCCTCCCCGAATTTATGAATAATTTGCAGATCAAGAGCCTGCATAACAAAAATTATGGCTAACCCGAACAGGATCGGGGCGAAAACGCCGGCAATCTTCAATGCTTTTTGGTCGGTCTTTCTAAAGAACAGGTAAAGCGGCGTCAAAGCCAGGAAAATGATTGCCTCAATCCGGTTCCAGGCAGCCAGCATGAAGAAAACAGTGCTCACCGGGAAACACCATGCTTGGTCTTTTCTCAAACCGGCCGAAAAAAAATAGATCCCACAAGCTGAAAAGAACCAGAACGGCGCATCACGACCTACATCGACTCCGGCAGTTACAAAAACATACATAACAGAGTAGGTCAAAGCCACGATCAGGCTTGTGTTGACCGGGGAAAAAAGCCGGGAGGCATAATATATGGGAATTATCGTCAGAGTCCCAAATATGATGGACGTTGCAATGATCGATGTGACCCAATCGTGAGTCAAGGCAAAGAGCAGGCTCGAGCAAATCGGGTGAATGGATACGGATTTGAGAATACAGGCATTGACCGCCTGCCATTCGCCTAAATACAGTGCTTTTGCCTGATAAAGGTACAAAGCGGCGTCAGGATTCAATATCGGGCTGAAATAAAACCGCAAAACACGAAGGACGACGGCGACAGCAAGAACCGCAAGAAGCAGATATCTCTCGTCACAGCTGCGGCAAAATGATTCGAGTCGCTCTCCTGCCGAAACGGCAAATGCTTTCAGCTTAGAATCGGACGCTGTCTGGCTGGACATTCAACGCTCAGAAGCTTTGAAAATCAGGTTCATACTCCGGCCTGTCTCATGGCTCCTTCAAGTGTGTTCTTGAGCAGCATGGCTATCGTCATCGGTCCCACTCCGCCCGGAACAGGGGTTATATATGATGCCCGGGGCGAAACTTCGCTGAAATTGACGTCCCCTGCCACCCGGCCGTCCGGAAGACGGTTTACGCCCACATCCACCACCACGACCCCCGGTTTCACCATGTCGCCCCTGATCATCCCGGCTTTCCCTGCGGCCGCCACCAGGATGTCGGCCCGCCGGGTGACTTCCGCAAGATCCCTGGTCCTGGTATGGCAGATTGTCACGGTTGCGTTAAGGGCCAGCAGCATAAGCGCGAGCGGTTTGCCTACAATGTTGCTCCTGCCGACCACCACCGCCTCTTTTCCGGAAATTTCAATTTTGTACCGGCCCAGAATCTCGATTATTCCCGAAGGGGTACAGGGCCGGTGATAAGGGTTGCCCAGAAAAAGCTGGCCGATATTATAGGGGTGAAAGCCGTCCACATCCTTTTCGGGATTCACGAGCTCAATGAGGGGCTCAGGTTTAATGTGGGACGGGAGGGGCAGTTGAATCAGGATACCGTGGATTTTTTCGTCTTTATTAAGAGCGCCTATCAGTTCGGATATCTCTTCAGCCCGGGTTGCAGCGGGCAGGCTGTATTCCCTTGAAAGAAAGCCGGCCGCCTCACAGGCTTTTTCTTTGTTGTTCACATATATCCTCGAAGCCGGGTCATCACCGACAAGGATGACCGCAAGCCCCGGGACAACCCCGGTCCCCTGCTTCAAGACAAGAGCTTTTTCCCTTATTTCCGCCCTTATCTCGGCGGCAGTCTTTTTACCGTCAAGTATGATTGCCATAATGCCTCCTGGAGAAGATCATTAGCTAATTCAATACAGGGTAAAAGTCAAGAAAACAGGAGCAATTTGACCTGCCCACATTGTGCTGCAATTCCGCAGGATCCAGTCCAGTCAAGTGATCTTTCTCAATAATTTCATTGAAGAGTTGATGATGCTGTGCTATGGTTTGGCGTTCAAAAAACGGGAGGTTTATTATGGATTTAGGACGAATGCTGGAGGAAACCGGCAGAAATTTTGCGGGCAAAACAGCATTGATCCATAATGAAACCAGACTTTCGTATTCAGAGCTGGACAAGCTCGTCAACTCGTTTGCCAACAAGCTGAGATCGCTCGGTATCGTGAAGGGCGACAAGATAGCAATAATCCTTCCCAACATCCCGGAGTTCGTCATCTCGTATTTCGCCGCCCAGAAGCTCGGGGCTGTAGCAGTAACAATCAATATTATGTCCACCGTGTACGAGCTGAAATACCTTCTGGAAAACAGCGAGTCAAAACTTGTCGTCACGACAGGGCAACTTGCTCCCCGCGTCGAGGAAGCATGCCGGGCAGTCCCTGATTGCAAGGAATTGATATTTACAAACGGTTTGGATCAGCCCTCTCCTTTTGTTGATATCCTGAAAGGGCCCGACAAGTTTGAAATTCCCGAAATTGACGGGGATGACCCTGCCGTCATGATTTACACCGCCGGCCTCACCGGAAAAGCCCTTGGGGCTGTCCTGACCCATAACAACCTGCAGAGCCAATGTTATCTGCTCAGGTTAGTTTGCAAAGGGGATGAAAACGAGAGGGGCCTGTGTCTGATACCCCTTTTCCATTCATTTGGCGCGGCTGTAAATATGCTGACCCTTATAGGGATAGGCGGAAGCTTTGTCATGATGGATATTTTTCATGTCGACAGCATATTCAAGACTATCGAAAAAGAGAAAGTGACGTTTATAGCGGCCGTGCCCAGACTCTTTCTAGGCATGCTTTTTCATGAAAAAGCAGATGAATATGACGTAAGCTCCCTCAAGTTCGTTATTCCGGGGGGATCGACCATGCCTGCTGAACTGATCCCGAAGTTCGAGAAGAAGTTCAAGACCAAGATGATCGAGGGCTACGGACTGACGGAGGCCTCGCCCGTGTGCTCCGTCAACAGGATAGATCTGGTCAATAAATACGGTTCCATCGGGACCTGTATCCCCGGCGTCAAGGCAAAAGTTGTCAACGATAATGGAGATGAACTTCCCAATTCACAAGTTGGCGAACTGTTGATCCAGGGGCCCAACGTGATGAAGGGCTATTATAAAAACGAAGCGGCCACTTCCGAGGTCATCCGGGATAACTGGTTGCATACCGGCGATCTCGCCAGGATCGATGACGACGGTTATATTTTCCTGGCGGGCCGAAAAAAACGCATGATAATCAACAGCGGTTTCAATGTATATCCCCGCGAAATTGAAATCGTCTTGAATATGCTCCCCGATGTCAAGGACTCGCGCGTTATCGGCGTGCCCGACCTGATGCGCGGAGAGCTCGTTAAAGCCTTGGTAATTAAAAAAAACGGGTCTTTGCTTGACGAAAAATCCGTCCTGAAACACTGCAGAACCTATTTATCTTCCTACAAATTGCCTCGCGAAGTAGAGTTCGTTGAAAGCTTCAAATAGTGAAATTTGATTTTCACTTAAAATACTCCAAGGGACATCTAGGAGAAGAGGAGGAGGAAGCAAATGTCAAAAGTACCGCAGAAGCTTGACAAGAAGAAATCCGAGGTTTACGCAAACGCCCCCATCGCCAAGTATGGAGAACGCAAAAGCGACTTTTCCGGTATGGGGAGGATCATCCAGAATAAGTCAAAAAATTTACGGGAAGTCGTCTGCGTTGAGGCCTGCAGGACCCCTTACGGTGTTTTTGGCGGGGCGCTTAAGGATTTCCAGGCAGTTGAACTCGGCGCGCTGGCAATAAAGGAAGTATTGAGGCGCACAGACGGCAAAGTCAAAGGCGAAGACGTCGATTATATCTTCATGGGACAGGTGGTTCCGGCGGGCGCCGGACAGGTCCCCAGCCGACAAGCATCAATTCTTGCGGGAGTTCCCGAATCGGTACCCTCAATAACAATAAACAAGGTTTGCTCGTCCGGAATCAAACCGGTTGACCTCGCCACCCAGATGATCCAGCTCGGCAGGGCGGAAATCTGCATTGCCGGAGGCCAGGAGAGCATGAGCAATTGCCCGTTTGCACTCCCCGGAATGAGGTGGGGCGCGAGGATGGGCCTCACATCAGTGCCGGCAGTGGACCTGATGGTCCATGACGGGCTTTGGGACGCATTCTACAACCGCCATATGGCCATCCACGGATCGGAAGTGGCGGACGAATTCGGTTTCAGCCGCGAGGACCAGGATGCCTGGGCGCTCAAATCGCAAATGGGCGCGGTGGATGCGATGAAGAGCGGCCGCCTCGATGACGAGATATTCCCCGTCGAGGTCAAGAAGGGCAAAGAAACTATTATCTTCGACAAGGACGAAGGCCCCAGGCCGGGTACAACCATCGAAGGTCTTGCCAAGCTTCCCCCCGTTTTCAATCATAAGAGCACAGTCACCGGCAAACCCGGCAGCGTGACCGCAGGCAATGCACCGGGCGTCAACGACGGCGGCGATGTCTGCCTGATTATGAGCAAGGAAAAGGCCAATGAACTCGGGATGAAACCCCTTTTCACCATCCTGGATTATGCTGAAGTATCCCAGCCATGTAAAGACATTGCGACAGTGCCGGGCCTGGCCATCAAGAAGATACTAATGCAGAACGACCTTACCCTGGACGATATCAAGCTGATCGAGATAAATGAGGCCTTTGCGGCTGTCGCTCTCGTCAGCGCCGGAAGCATCCTGGGTATGTCGAAGGAAGACATGTACAAAAAAGTGAACGTAAACGGGAGCGCGATCGCATATGGGCATCCGATCGGCGCGACCGGGGCAAGAATAGTTATGACGCTTGCCTACGAATTGAGGAGGCGCGGAGGAGGACTGGGTATTTGCGGTATCTGCTCCGGGCATGCCCAGGGAGATGCAATGCTGATCAAGGTTGAGGCATAAGAAACTGATTCATACGATAGGAGAAAGGAGATAGTTCAATGGGTGACGTTGTAATAGTAAGTGGAGCGAGAACAGCCGTAGGCGAGTTCGGCGGCTCTTTGAAAGGTGTTTCCGTAGTAGAACTTGGCAGATTGGTTATCAGAGAGGCCATAATCAGGGCCGGCTTACGGCCGATGACGCCCTCCGATATCAAAGGGTTCCGGCCCGCAGTCTTCGGCGATTTCGAAATGACCGAGTTGCAGAAGAAACACTATGATTATGACAGCTCTCTAAAAGCCGTTTACTTCGATGAAGTAATCATGGGAAACGTTCTGAACGCCGGGTTGGGCCAGAATCCC
>CAZKYN010000086.1:0-12901 GCA_964556675.1 uncultured Syntrophaceae bacterium | reverse complement strand
AAATAGACCTGATTCTTTCCTCCTTGTCTTCGCGCCCCCGATGTGCTAGTAAAACTAGTTTCAAAACAGGGCTTTACGGAAAGAAAAATGGAGATAATCACTGCAGTAAAAGGATTCAAAGACCTCCTGCCCGGAGAGTCGGAAAAATGGCAATTCGTTGAAGGTCTCGCCCGGGAGATATTCGCCCATTTCGAGGTCCGCGAGCTGAGAGTGCCGATTATAGAAAAGACCGCCCTGTTCAAGCGCGGCATCGGCGAGACCACGGACATAGTGGAAAAAGAGATGTACGCTTTCACGGACAGGGACGGCGACCTGATTTCGCCCCGTCCCGAAGCGACCGCCGGTGTGCTGCGGTCCTATATAGAGCACAGCCTGCACCAGTCGGAACCCTCCAGCAAGCTGTATACGATCGGTCCGATGTTCCGGCGCGAGCGGCCCCAGAAAGGCAGACTGCGCCAGTTCCACCAGATCAACGTCGAATACATCGGCTACAGCGACCCGTATATAGATGCGGAGGTCCTGCTTATGCTGATGCACATGCTCAAGAGCATGGGAGTCCCTGAACTGAAGCTGCAGATCAACTCCCTGGGTTGCCCCCGGTGCCGCGGGAAGTTTCGCGAGGAAATCACGAAGTACCTGGGCGATCGAAAGGAAGGGCTCTGCGGGGACTGCCTCAGGAGGATGGAAACCAATCCTCTGCGGGTTTTCGACTGCAAGGTCGAGGGCTGCAGGCAGGCTATAATGGACGCCCCCGCAATCCTGGATTTCCTTGATGAGGACTGCCGCCTGCATTTCCAGATGGTCCAGGAATACCTGGACGTGTTCGAGATACCTTTTGAAATCAACCCGCGGATGGTGCGGGGACTGGATTATTACGTGCGCACGGCTTTCGAGGTGACATCGGAATCCCTGGGCTCGCAGAACGCCGTCGCGGGCGGCGGCAGGTACGACGGGCTCCTGAAGCAGCTCGGCGGGCCGGACCTTCCGGCCATCGGTTTTGCAATAGGCATGGAAAGGCTGATATCGCTTATTCCCACCCCCAATGAAGAATTCGTCAGGCCCGTACAGCTGTTCGTTGCGCCGCTAGGGGAAACAGGCAAGGTCTGGGCTTTTGCGCTTTGCAATTACTTGCGCATGCTGGGCATCAGGGCCGATATGGGAGAGGCGGATAAAAGCCTGAAAAGCCAGATGAAGCGCGCCAACAAGGTAAAGAGCGAATACGCCCTGATTATCGGCGAGCAGGAGTTAAAGGAAGGAAAAGCACAGTTTAAAAACATGAGCACAGGCAGCCAGGAAACGCTCGATCTGGATGATTTCGACCGTCTGGCTGAAGAAATCATAAGCAAGGTTTCGGGGAGGTAATTTTGTCGGAGTACTCAACAGTTGCAAACAGGACTTGTTATTGCGGCGACCTGCGGGCGGAAGATTCCGGCCGGGAAGTAATCCTAATGGGCTGGGCCCACCGGCGCAGGGACCACGGCGGGATTATATTTGTCGACATGAGGGACCGGGCCGGCCTGGTCCAGGTGGTTTTTAACCCGGAATTCGGGCAGGCGGCTCACGCCGAGGCCCACAAGATCAGAAGCGAATTCGTTCTGGCCGTTAAGGGCAAGGTGCGGACGAGACCGGAAGGGATGGAAAACCCCGAGATCAAAACGGGTGCAATCGAAGTTATGGCGAGCGGCCTGGAAATACTCAACGAATCGGCAACGCCTCCATTCCTGCTGGATTCGACTGTGGAGATATCGGAAAGCGTCAGGCTCAAGTACAGGTACCTCGACTTGCGCCGCCCCGAACTGCAGAGGAACCTGCTCCTGAGGAGCGCGGTTGCCATCGAGACGCGAAACTATATGAAAGACAAGGGCTTCATCGAAGTCGAGACGCCTTTCCTGACCAAGAGCACGCCCGAGGGCGCGCGCGACTATCTCGTTCCGAGCCGGGTCAACCCGGGGATGTTCTACGCCATGCCCCAGTCGCCGCAGCTTTTCAAGCAGCTGCTGATGGTGTCGGGCTTTGATCGCTACTTCCAGATAGTGAAGTGCTTCCGGGACGAGGACCTGCGGGCCGACCGGCAGCCGGAGTTCACGCAGATCGACATTGAGATGTCGTTCGTATCGGAAGAGGACATTATCACGACCATGGAGGGCCTCATGGCCCACATCTTCCGGGAGGGAATGGGCCGGGAGCTGTCGCTTCCCCTGCCGCGGCTCACCTATGCCGACGCGATCGCCAGGTACGGGCGCGACAACCCGGACGTGCGCTTCGGCCTTGAACTTGTGGATGTGACAGATGTTTTGAAAAACACTGGATTCAATGCTTTCAGGGAAGTCGTTGAAGGCGGCGGGATTATAAAAGGGATCAGGATCGAAAAAGGCTCCGAACTCTCGCGCAAGGACCTCGATTCCTTTACCGATTTCGTGGGAGCCTATGGGGCGAAAGGGCTGGCCTGGGCGCGGGTCACGGCCGATGCCTGGACGTCGCCGATTTACAAGTTCCTCAAACCTGAAGAGGTGAAGGGCATAAACGGTAAATTGGGCGCCGCCGAAGGCGACGTGCTCGTTTTTGTTGCGGACTCCCCGAAGGTAGTCAACGACTCGCTGGGGAACCTCAGGCTCCATCTTGGAAAGAAATTGAACCTGATTGATCCGGACAAGCTCGCGTTCACATGGATCACGGAATTTCCGCTCCTGGAATACAGCGACACGGCGAAAAGGTTCGTCTCTACGCACCACCCGTTCACTTCGCCCGTGATGTCCGATTTGCCCCTGCTGGACAGCGATCCGGCCAAGGTGCGCGCGCGGGCCTACGACCTCGTCCTGAACGGGTCGGAGATCGGCGGCGGCAGCATAAGGATCCACCGCAAGGAAGTGCAGGCGAAGGTCTTCGAATTCCTGGGCCTGAGCAAAGAGGAGGCGCGCATTAAATTCGGCTTCCTGCTGGACGCCCTCGAGTTCGGCACCCCGCCCCACGGCGGGATCGCCTTCGGTCTGGACAGGCTGATAATGCTGATGGCCGGCACGGATTCGATCCGCGACGTTATAGCCTTCCCGAAAACTCAGAAGGCAACCTGCGTCATGACGGAAGCCCCCTCGCCGGTCAGTATCGAGCAGCTCATGGAGTTGTCATTGAAAATAGTTTAAGATTTGTTTCAACAACATCCCCTTTTCACCAAGAGGGTTTATTTAATCGAAAAGTTGTAACTGGAGCACCTGAAATGGCAAAATGGAACAAAAACAGAAAAGTACTTGATCATGAGCACAGCAAATTCTGGAGATATACATTGCGGGATGTCGAAGAGCCCAATCTCCAGAAAGACGTGTTCCCATATCAAGAAGTCTGCCGGATAGATTTCGACCACAAACTGATCCCCATCAACCCGGCCGACACGATATTCATCACCGATACGACTTTCAGGGACGGCCAGCAGGCCAGGCCTCCCTATACCGTCCAGCAGATAATGGACATATTCAAGCTCCTCAACCGCCTGAGCGGCCCCAACGGCGTCATCAGGCAGTCGGAATTTTTTCTTTACAGCTCCAAGGACCGTGAAGCCGTTGAGAAATGCCTGGAACTCGGACTGAAGTACCCCGAGATAACGGGATGGATCAGGTCCAAGAGCGAAGACGTGCTGCTGGTGAAAAAAGCCGGTCTCAGGGAAACGGGCATCCTCACGTCCGTCTCGGACTACCACATTTTCCTGAAGCTGAACCAGAGCAGGAAACAGGTCATGGACTGCTACCTGGGCACCGTCAAATCCATTCTGGAGGAAGGCATCATCCCCCGCTGCCATTTCGAAGACGTGACCAGGGCGGACATATACGGTTTTTGCGTCCCGTTTGCAATCGAGCTGATGAAGCTCAGGGAGGACAGCGGGATAGACGTGAAGATCAGGCTGTGCGACACGCTCGGCTACGGCGTGACCTTCCCCGGGGCCGCCCTGCCCCGCAGCGTGGACAAACTGGTTCGGGCTTTTGTGGACGATGCAGGCGTGCCGGGGCACCTGCTGGAGTGGCACGGGCACAACGATTTCCACAAGGCGCTGAACAACGCGGCAACGGCATGGCTCTATGGCTGCTCGGGCGCAAACGGCACAGTGCTGGGCCTTGGCGAAAGGACCGGCAACGCTCCGATCGAAGGCCTGATCATGGAATATATCGGCCTATACGGAAACGAATCCGGAATAGATACGACCGCCATTACCGACATAGCTAATTATTTCGAAGCGGAAATCGGCGTGAAGATCCCCGCCAATCTGCCGTTTGTAGGCTCGGATTTCAACGTGACCCGGGCCGGTCTCCATATCGACGGCATCCTGAAAAACGAGGAGATCTACAACATCTTCGACACCGACAGAATCCTGAAGAGGCCAGTGACCTTCGAGATAACAGACAAGTCGGGAAAGAGCGGCATCGCCCAGTGGATCAACACGCACCTGGCGCTCAAAGGCGAAGACCAGGTCGACAAGCGGCATCCCGGCGTCGCCAAAATCCACAAGCTGATATCGAAGCTTTACGAGGAAGGCAGGATCACCAGCATCTCCCACGAGGAAATGGAAAAAGGCGTCCGCAAGTACCTGCCCGACCTGTTCATGTCCGACCTGGAGAAGATCAAATACCGTTCATCCCAGGCCGCCGTGGCCGTCGTCGGCGAGGTCGTCAACAATCCGCATATCAAGTCCATGAAGCCGGATCTGCAGGAGCCGATCATGCAGCGCATTATTGACGAGAACCCCTCGATTCAGTTTGCGTACGTGGTCGACATGACGGGCAAAAAGACGACCCGCAATATTACAACCATTGCCGACCGGCCCAAATACGAGAATTTCGGGGTCGGCACGGATTATTCGGACCGCGACTGGTTCCTCAAGCCGCTGGAGAACGGGAAGACCTGCGTCTCCGAATTTTACATCTCCAAAATGACAGGGGCTTTGTGTATAACAGTGTCTGCGCCGATCATGGATGAAAACGACGACGAGATGGTGGGCGTGTTCGGCGCCGACATCAAGTTCGAGGAATGGGCCAAGAGGGTCGAGGACGTGGCCGAGGCCACCCAGATCGCCCTGAAAGCCGAGTACGAGGCAAAAAAGAAATCGAGCAGAAAATAAGATATTATCATCTTAATCGGACACAAATAGAAAAGGGACTTTATTCAGTCCCTTTTTCTATTTATTCATCCTGAGCGCCGCAGAAGAAAGGGGCCAGGGGCGGACAAGCGAGCGCTCATGTCAGCACTTCGCGACCTTCAAACCTCTCCTATTTGGAAGCCGTTTCCCGCCTCGGCATGAGGATTCCAATCTCAACACACCTGTTCTCTTCCACAGCCCCCTTTGAGAACAGGGGCGAGGAAGTGCCGGCCCCAAACGCTTCGATTGCAGATTCGCTGATCCCGGCCGCGACAAAGGCCTCTTTCAATGCTTTTGCCATAGCCGTAGTGGCCTTGCCGTCCTCCCTGCCGACCGGCTTTCCGTAGCCATGGGCGCGGATGACCAGCCTGCTGCCCGGGGCCGCATTCATTGCATCGCAAACGGCCGTGATATACTGCGGGGCATCGGGCGCCAGCACATATCCCCTGGAGGTCGATTTGACCAGCTTGCTTCTGGGGATGATAAGGTTATATTCGCTCTCCGATATTTTCGAGAAAAACCCCAGCCCGCCCACCGCAGCCAGGGATTTGAATTTCGATTCTGCAGCCGTGAGCCTGCCCTGGATGGCCACGATGTCGCTCCCTTTCTGCTTTTCAAGGGCGCCCATATTTTCCTTGAGGACGCGGTTCTCGGCCGTCAGGTCGGAAACGGCCCTGGTTTTTTCGGCCAGGTCCTTCCTGAGCGAGGCAACAACTTCGTTGAGGGCTTCAACTTTGCCCGACAGTTTTTCACTGTCCGTCTTGTCCTGTTTTTTCCTCTCGATCCCCGGCCTTGCAATCTCTTGTTTCAGCCGGGCTATTTCCGCGTTCTTGTCGTCGAACACTTTTATCTGGGACTCGAGTTTCGGGATCAGCTTTTCAAGGCGGGTGTTCTCATTTTCCTGGGAAATCTTCTCCAGTTTCGAAGCGGCGATCGCCAGCTCTATATCCGCCATTTCCGCAAGGTGAATGATCCCGGGCTCCGCCTCTTTCTTTAGCGAACCCAGTATGGAGGTGTTCCGCTTCATTTCCGCTTCCGCCTGCCTGATGTAATCCCCCGCCTTCTGCAGTTCCGGTATGGACACCTTGGCATCGTCGGTCCTGGTCTGGACCCTTTCGATTCCTGTCTTAACTTTCTGGATGGAGAACATCACCTGGTTTTTGTCTGCTGAAGCGCCTGCCGCGAATGCAAATACAAATATCAATGCCAGAACGGAGATCTTTTTCATTTGGCGTCTCCTTTCCCGGAAAGGATGTCCGCGAGCCTCTGGGAAAGCTTATCGGCTTTCGCCCTCGTCACCGCTGTCTTCTCGGCCGCCTCGCGTTCCCGGCTCCTGGCCCCGGCCAGCTCTATTTGCAGCGAAGCTTTTTCAAGCGCCTCGGTCGCTGCCTTCGTCTTTTTAGCCTCAATTGATTCCAGGGCCTTTGTGAGGGTCCGTCCCGCTTCCTCAAGGACATCCCTGGCATAGACATTCGCCTTGGTCTGGTAGGCCTGCTCCAGCGAGGCCTTGACCTGGCGGTACCTGTCCATTGATGCCGGCGCAGACGGCTTCACGTCGGCGGCAATTGCAGCAGTTGAGAATACAAACAGGACCAGAGCGATAATCACGAGAATTCTTTTCATTTCCGCCTCCTTCAACTCCCTCGGGGTAATATGGTTGAGCGCCGGAATCATATAAGGCGCGCAAATGCCAAATCCATTGATTAAATAAAAATTAATTTGCACCGCGAACGGCATATTTCAATAAGCGAAACTCTGAAATCGCTGTACTAACCAGGAGTGTTGCATGTAATCGCAAGTAAAGGTAATGATTCCCTTTTTTACTCAGGATTTCTTCCCTTTATCCAACCTCTCCTTCCACTCGCCGATCAGGTTGAGGGCGTCGAGAGGCGCGGTCCTCATGAGGTCGAGGCTGCGCAACTCGCGGACGATGAACTCCTCGTCCGATATGAACAGATTAAGCTGCCCTTCCCTGCCCGAGCTCTCTTTTTTGTTGAGGCCGGCTATCTTGGGCATTCCCAGGTCATCGAGTTCTCCGCTCTCGAGGTTGCGCAGGATGCCCGACGCACGGTCTATTATCTGCTGAGGCACCCCGGCCAGCCTGGCTACCTGGATGCCATAACTGCGGCTTGTTCCGCCTTCCACTATCTTGCGCAGGAATATTATCTTTCCGCCCCATTCCCGGACCGCGATACTGTAATTCTTTATGCCCTCCCGGGTCAGGGCCAGGTCGGTCAGCTGGTGGTAGTGGGTGGCGAACAGGGTCCGCGCGCCCAGTTTTTCCCTGTCGTGGATGTGCTCGGCCACGGCCCAGGCAATGCTCAGTCCGTCGAAGGTGCTCGTTCCGCGGCCCACCTCATCAAGCAGGATCAGGCTCCCTCCGGTCGCGTTCTTCAGGATGTCCGCCATCTCGCTCATTTCGACCATGAACGTGCTCTGTCCGCGCGCCAGGTTGTCGGCCGCGCCCACCCGCGTGAAGACCCGGTCGACTATTCCGATACGGGCCTGCGAGGCGGGGACGAAGCTCCCTATCTGGGCCAGGATCACGATTAGCGCCACCTGCCTGATATACGTCGACTTGCCGGCCATGTTGGGCCCGGTTATGATCAGGAACCTGTTCGCTTCGCGGTCAAGCAGCAGGTCGTTCGGCACAAAGGATTCGGTTAGCTTCATCCTCTCGATCACGGGATGCCGGCCATCCCGGATTTCAATCACGTCCGAATCGTCCACCGCCGGGCAGCAGTAGTTATTCATCTCCGCCACCTCTGCCAGCGACTGGACCGAATCGAGGTCGGCAATGGCCGAGGCGGTCTTCTGGATCCGCCTGATCTCGGCGGCCACCTGCGCCCGGACTTTTACAAACAGGTCGTATTCCCGTTCCTTGCGTTTTGTCTCGGCCCCCAGGACGGCATCTTCGTATTCCTTGAGCTCCTGCGTGATGTAGCGTTCGGCGTTGACAAGGGTCTGCTTGCGCACGTAGTGGGCCGGTACCAGGGACGAATTGAGCTTCGTCACCTCGATGTAGTACCCGAAGACCGAATTAAAGCCGACTTTCAGCGGCTGGATGCCTGTTTCGCGCCGTTCTTTCTCCTCGAGGGCGGCGATGTATTTCTTTCCGTCACGGCTCAGAGATATGAGGCGGTCCAACTCGTCGTCATATCCCTCTCTTATTATCCCCCCCTCGCGCAAGGTCGGCAGCGGATCATCGGCGACCGCTTCCGAGATCAGGAGGGCCGTTTCCGGCAGGCCGTCCAGCTCAGCCATGACCTTGCGGCAGAACGGCGAATCCAGCTCCCGAATATTGTCCTTTATGGCCGGGAGGGCCAGGAGAGAATCCTTCAGGGCGACAAGGTCCCTCGCATTGGCTATCCCCATGGAGACGCGCGCCCCGAGCCTCTCCACGTCGTATACACGCCTCAAGAGCCCCCTCAAATCAGCTCTCAGGGAGTGCTTCCGCTTCAATTCGGATACTGCTGCCAGCCGCTCGTTGATTTTGGATGCATCCAGCAGGGGGTAATTGAGCCACCAGCGCAGCCGCCTGCCCCCCATGGCTGTAATGGTTTCGTCGATTATTTTGAAAAGGGAGCCTTCGCGCTTTCCCTCGTGCATCGTCTCGAACAGCTCGAGGTTCCTCTTCGCGGTCTCGTCGAGGGCCATGAAATCGCCGCCCCGGAGCCATTCCACGCTGTTGAGGTGCCCGAGATCGGTCATCTGCGTTTCCCGGGCATAAAGATAGACAGCCAGCGCGGCAGCGAATGCCGCCGGGTTGCCGGACGCGTCTATCTGGTCCAATAACTGTGGGGCCGCCTCGGTCCCGTTCGCAAAATACCCCGCCGGCAGGAAATTTATAATTGAAAAGTCAATCCGGGCCGAGAGCGCTCTGACAAATCCCGAGTTCTTCAGATCCGCCGACAGCAGCACTTCCCGGAAATCGAGAGAGGACACCTCCTGGATGAAGAAGTCCCTGTCCCCGGCATCCGTTACCCTGAATTCCCCCGTCGAGAGGTCCAGGAACGCCAGCCCGTATGTCCCGTCATGCAGGGCGACGCCGGCCAGGAAATGGTTTTCCTTGGCGGAGAGGTTTTCCGGTTCGGTGAGCAGGCCCGGGGTGATGATTTTAACAACTTCCCGTTTGACAATGCCCTTTGCCTGGCGGGGGTCCTCGACCTGTTCGCATATTGCAACCTTGAAGCCCTTCTCGACCAGCCTGGAGATATAGGGGGCCGCCGAGTGGAAGGGAACTCCGCACAGCGGTACGCTGTCTTCCTTCCCCTTGTTGCGGGAGGTGAGAGTGATTTCCAGGACCTTCGAGGCGGTGACGGCGTCTTCGAAGAACATCTCATAGAAATCGCCCATGCGGAAAAAAATGATGCAGTCCCGGTATTTCTCCTTGACCTCCAGGAACTGCCGCATGGCGGGCGTGAGGTTTACTCCCATCTTCCCCCTTGGCCCTTTTTCATATCGATATATTCGACCTTGCCCCTGTCGCTGATGAGGGCGTTCATCAGCCAGCTTACAATGCTGATGACCAGCGATCCCAGGATTGCAGGCCAGAACCCGTCGATTTCGAAGCCCCTGATCACGCCTGCCGCCATTTTAAGCAGCAGCGCATTGATGATGAAGGTGAACAGGCCGAGCGTGAGGATATTGAACGGGAGGGTGAGGATGATCAGGACCGGCCTGAGGAATGCGTTAAGGATGCCGAGGATTGCAGCCGCGAAGAAGGCGGACAAGAATCCGCTCACATAAATCCCGTCTATGACGTAAGCGGCAAAAAGGATGGCTCCCGTCAGGACAATCCAGCGAAACAGTATTCCCCTCATGATTTACCCCTTCCTGTGTTCCAGGTTGTTTTGTTTAACTTTTGATCCTCTAAATTTCAAGGTGAATTGTGAATTTCATTTGAAATATAATCCCCCTTCGGCTAAATTGCCTCTTTTCAGAATTTCGAGGCTGAAATGGGAAAGACAATCACGCACAAAATACTTGAGCGGCACCTTGTCTGCGGAAAACCGGCCGCGGGTTCCGAGATCGGCATCAGGATAGACCAGACGCTCACGCAGGACGCGACGGGGACAATGGCATACCTGCAGTTCGAGTCCATGGGCGTTGAGCCGGTCAGGACCGAGCTGTCGGTCAGCTATATCGATCATAACACGATCCAGATCGGTTTCGAAAATGCCGACGACCACAAGTACCTTCAAAGCGCGGCACTTAAATACGGTATTCACTTCTCCCGCCCCGGTAACGGGATATGCCATCAGGTCCACCTGGAAAGGTTCGGGAAGCCCGGGAAAACCCTGATAGGCTCGGACAGCCACACGCCCACGGGGGGCGGTTTGGGAATGCTCGCGATCGGGGCCGGCGGGCTGGATGTCGCGCTCGCCATGGCCGGGGAGCCTTTTTACTTCATCTGCCCCCGGGTGGTCCGTGTGAACCTCAGCGGCAGGCTGGCCGCATGGGTTTCAGCCAAGGACGTCATCCTGCATGTTCTAGAGATGCTGACCACCCGCGGCAATGTCGACTGCGTGCTCGAGTACGCGGGCGAAGGGGTCAGTACCTTATCCGTCCCGGAACGGGCGACCATAGCCAACATGGGGGCGGAGTGCGGGGTCACCTCTTCCGTCTTCCCCAGCGATGAGGTAACAAGGAAATTTCTGACAGCCCAGGGCAGGGCACAGGATTGGGAACCGCTCCTGGCCGACGAGGGCGCCCGCTATGACCGGGAACTGGCGATCAACTTGTCCGAGGTCGTGCCGATGGCGGCAAGGCCCCACAGCCCCGATAATACAGGCCTTATCCGGGAACTGGAGGGGGTTGCGGTCGACCAGGTGTGCATCGGGAGCTGCACCAATTCCTCATATAAAGACCTCGCAACAGTTGCCGAGATACTTAAGGGCAGGACGGTGAACAAGACAGTGAGCCTGGTCGTCACGCCCGGCTCGCGGCAGGTCCTCCTTAACCTGGCCGACACCGGGCACCTCGGGATTCTGATCGCCGCGGGTGCGAGGATAACTGAAAGCTGCTGCGGTTTTTGCATCGGCAACAGCCAGAGCCCGCCGAGTTCGGGGGTTTCCCTGAGGACTTCAAACCGCAACTTCTTCGGCCGCTCGGGGACGAAGGACGCTATGGTCTACCTGGTGAGCCCCGAAACGGCAGCAGCCGCCGCGCTGACCGGCGCCATCACCGACCCCCGCAAACTCGGAATGAATTACCCGGAGATCGCCGAACCGGCGCATTACCGGACGGACGATTCCCTGATCATTCCTCCGGAAACGGATTCGAAGGCAAGAGCCGCTGCCCGGATCAGCCGCGGGCCGAATATCGGCAATCCGCCGGAATGCCTGCCCTTGCCGGAAAAGATCAAGGGGGAGGCGGCGATAAAGGTCGGCGACAATACGACCACAGACCATATAATCCCCGCCGGGGAGCGGATGAAGTACAGGTCGAACATCGACAGGTACTCCGATTTCGTCTTCGAGATCGTCGATCCGGGTTTCGCCGCGCGCGCCAGGGGCATTAAAGCCTCGGCCAGGCAGGGCATCATCGTGGGCGGGCTCTCTTACGGACAGGGTTCCTCCCGGGAGCATGCGGCGATCTGTCCGATGCACCTGGGCATAAGGGCTGTTATCGCCAAGTCGTTCGAGCGGATCCATGCGACGAACCTCGTCAATTTCGGCATAGTCCCCCTCGTCTTCATTGACGAGACGGACTACGAAGCCATATCGGTCGGGGACGAGCTTGAGATATCCCGGATCAGAGAGTTGATAAAAAAAGGCGAGCACCTGCTGGTCGAGAATAAGAGCCGGGGCACAAAATTCAAGGTCAAATACAATCTTTCGGAAAGGCAGAAATCAATCCTGCTGGCCGGAGGCGCCATAAATACAGTGCAAGCGAAAGGCGATAAATAACGTATGAAATATAAGCTTCGGACGCCCCTCGTGGAAATGGACGGGGACGAGATGACCAGGGTGATGTGGAAGATGGTCAAGGAGAAACTCCTCTTCCCTTTCCTGGATATGGACCTGGAATATTACGACCTGCATGTGAAACACCGCGACGACACGGACGACCGGGTCACGGTTGACGCCGCAAACGCCATCAGGAAATACGGCGTCGGCGTCAAGTGCGCGACAATAACTCCCAACGCGGACCGGGTCGAGGAGTACAAACTCAAGCAGCAGTGGAAAAGCCCCAACGGCACGATCCGGGCCATCCTCGACGGCACCGTTTTCCGCAAGCCGATCATGGCGAAAAATATCAAGCCGTTTGTCACTAATTGGAAAAAACCCATCGCGATCGGCAGGCACGCATACGGAGACATTTACAGCGGCGTCGAACTGCGCGTCGACGGCCCCGGCAAGGCGGAAGTGGTATTCACGCCGGCAGGCGGAGGCGAGCCGGTCCGCCGGACAATCCAGGATTTCAGCGGCCCCGGGATCGTCATGGGAATGCACAACACCGACGAATCCATTACAGGATTCGCAAAGGCATGTTTCCGGTTCGCCCTCGACGAAAAGATCGATATCTGGTTCAGCACCAAGGATACCGTTTCCAAGACTTACGATGCGCACTTCCGGAAAGTCTTTGACGACGAATTCGAACGCAACTGGAGGGACGAGTTCGAAAAAGCCTCGATCACATATTTTTTCACCTTGATCGACGACGCGGCAGCCCGGATAATAAGGTCGGAAGGCGGGTTCCTCTGGGCCCTCAAGAACTATGACGGCGACGTCATGTCCGACCTGATCGCCTCTGCCTTCGGGAGCCTCGCCATGA
>CAZKYN010000085.1:0-12930 GCA_964556675.1 uncultured Syntrophaceae bacterium | reverse complement strand
CCGCGAGGGCGACACATACAACGCCGGCTTCACCGTCCGCAACCTTTCGCAAAAGGAGATGAACGTCGAAGCGAAGCTCGCTGTGGCCGAAGCGAAGCTCGCTCCGGCTGAAAAGGCAAACACGCGGCAATTCGAGGTGCTGAAAATTGCCCTCAAACCCGGCGAATCCCGCGAAGCCGCCTGGGAAATCAAAGTCCCCGCGGCGGTGAAAGATATCGAATACAGGGCCGCGGTGAGCGACACGGCGACCGGCTTGAGCGATTCGGTAAAAGTAATCCAGAAGGTTGCCGCGTTTGTGCCCGTGCGGACTTACCAGGCGACCATGGCCCAGCTTACCCGGCCTATGGACATGGAGACGGCTTTTCCGGCGGATGCTGTCGCGGGCAGGGGCGGGATCAGGGTTGAGGTCAAATCGAAGATATCGGACGGCCTGCCGGGCGTAACCGAATACATGAGCCTCTATCCATATTCCTGCCTGGAGCAGAAACTCTCCAGGGCGGTTGCCCTCCGGGACGAAGCCGCGTGGCGGGGGATAATGGCGGAGCTGCCGTCCTATCTGGATTCCGACGGACTGGCCAAGTATTTCCCAGGCATGGAATACGGCTCGGACGTCCTCACATCCTACCTCCTGGCGATCGGCCACGAGGCCGGTTATGCCATTCCCCAAAAAGAGCGCCTCGTCGACGGCCTGAAAAAATTCGCGGAGGGCAAGATACGCAGATACTCCGCCTTCAACAGGCCCGACCTGTCGATCAGGAAACTTGCGGCAATCGAGGCCCTCTCCCGTTATGGCGGGGCCAAAGCCGGGATGCTGGACTCCATCGCGATCAATCCGGCAATCTGGCCCACCTCCGCCGTGCTGGACTGGATCAACATCCTGGTCCGGGTGAATAATATCCCGGACAGGGACAGGAAACTCAAGGAAGCGGAGAACACCCTGAGGACGCACGTTTATTACCAGGGCACGACAATGAGCTTCTCAACTGAGCGTTCCGATTATCTCTGGTGGCTGATGGTCACCCCGGACGTAAATGCCGCCAGGACGCTGCTCGCGGTTATGGAACTGCCGGACTGGAAACAGGAGGCCCCGCTCGTGATGAGGGGCATCATCGGCCGGCTCAGGAAGGGACGCTGGGACACAACCGTCGCCAATGCCTGGGGAGTCCTGGCCGCCCGCAGGTTCTCCGGGAAATACGAGTCCATCCCGGTAACAGGGGTCACGAAGGCCGGCCTGGGCAAAAAATCGGCAAGCTTCAACTGGGCCGCGTGCCCCAAAGGCGAAAGCGCCTTGCTGCCCTGGCCTGACGGGGACGGGAAGGGCCGCGACGGCATGTTGAGCGTCGGGCATTCCGGGACGGGAAGCCCGTGGACAACGGTCCAGAGCCTGGCGGCCATACCCCTGAAGAAGCCCCTGTTCAGCGGTTTCAGCTTCAGAAAAACCATAACTCCCGTTGAGCAGAAGACAAAAGGCAAATGGACGAGGGGCGATGTCGCCAGGATCAGGCTGGAGATCAGCTCGCAGACGGACTCGTCCTGGGTAGTCGTCGACGACCCGATACCGGCGGGCTCCGTCATCCTGGGAAGCGGCCTGGGGAGGGATTCCCGGATGATGGCTTCCGGCGGGAAAAACGATGGCATGTACTATTGGCGGGAGGCCTTCCGCGAGCGGTCCTTTGAAGCCATGCGGGTATATTACGAGTACATGCCCAAGGGCGCCTGGGAGGTCGAGTACACGATAAGGCTCAACAATGACGGAACGTTCAATCTACCCCGGACGCGGGTGGAAGCGCTGTACTCCCCCGAGATGTTCGGGGAGATCCCCAACGGGAAAATGGAGATTGCCAGGTAAGTGCTGAATTTAAGAGCATGCTTGAATTCATTGCGGCGCGCCGCGCCGGGACTTTGGACGGGCCTGTTCCCGGCGTGCGGACTGGCCTTTCTGTTGGGAGTAATTTTGTATACGGGCTTGAGCGGAACAGCACCCATCCCGGTTTTTGAAGACATAAGGAATTCCCATCAGAAATCAGATGCGCTCCTGCTGGACCGCAACGGCATGGTTATCCACGAGCTGCGGGTGAATGACAAGGGGCGCAGGCTTGACTGGACCGGCTTGCAGGACATCTCTCCCGCCATGGTCAAAGCCGTCTGCCGGGTCGAGGACAGGCGTTTTTACCGGCATCGCGGCGTTGACTGGTACGCGGTTGTGTCGGCTGCCCTCAAAAACCCGTTTGCCGAGAAGAGCCGCGGGGCCAGCACCATCACAATGCAGCTTGCGGCCCTCACCGGCAAGGGACTGAAGCCCGGGGCGTCCCGCAGGAGCTTCAGCCAGAAGTATCAGCAGATGCTGGCAGCGCTGAATATCGAAAAGGCCTGGTCGAAAGAGCAGATAATGGAAGCCTACCTCAACCTGATCACCTACCGGGGCGAACTGCAGGGCATTGCCGCCGCGTCCCGGGGCCTGTTCAACAAGGACCCGAGCGGCTTGAACGATGCGGAATCCTACATCCTGGCTTCCCTGATCACGTCGCCGGGGGCCTTAATCGAAACGACAATCACCCGGGCGTGCCGTGCCGCCCAATCCGGCGCGCCCGCTGCTCCCCAGATCTGCGATGATATCCGGGCAACTGCGCGCGAGCGGCTCGGAATCCATTATGCGATCAGCCCCGCGGTTGCCGATGCGCCCCACGTCGCGCGCAAGCTGTTGAAAGGCGGGCGGACGCAAGCCAGGTCCACCCTGGACGGCCGGCTGCAGAGGTTCGCGGCCGGCGCCTTGAGCCGGCAATTGTCCAGCCTCAGGGATGATCATGTTTTCGACGGAGCGGTCCTGGTCGTGGAAAACAGAACCGGCGAAATCCTTGCCTATGTCGGCAACAGCGGCTCGTCTCCCGGGGCCCCTGCCAGCGCTCCGTTCGTGGATGGCGTGACGGCGCTGCGCCAGGCGGGTTCCACCCTCAAGCCGCTCCTGTACGAACTGGCCCTGGAAAAAAAATACCTGACCGCCTCATCCATTATAGAAGATTCTCCCCTCAATATCTCGACGCCCTCGGGCCTTTACGTCCCGCAGAATTACGATAAATCCTTCCGGGGCAATGTCACGGTGCGGACCGCCCTGTCAGCGTCGATGAATGTCCCCGCGGTGAAGACCGTCCTGCTGGCCGGGTACGGCGATTTTTATGACCGGCTTAAAAAACTGGGATTTGACAGCCTGACCCGCAACGCGGAATTCTACGGCTATTCGCTGGCCCTGGGCGCGGCCGACATTTCCCTGATCGAGCTTACCAACGCCTACCGGGCCCTTGCCAACGGTGGGAAATGGAGCGAGCTGAAACTCGCTTTTGACGTCCCAGCGAAGAAATCAAGGAGGGTGCTCGACGCGAACGCCTCTTATATAATTGCGGACATCCTGGCGGACCGCGAGGCCCGGAGCGCCACCTTCGGCCTGGAGAACCCCCTTTCCACGAGATTCTGGTCGGCCGCGAAGACCGGGACCAGCAAGGATATGCGGGACAACTGGTGCATCGGGTTTTCGGACAGGTACACGGTGGGGGTCTGGGTGGGCAACTTCTCCGGGCAGCCGATGAGGAACGTGAGCGGCGTAACCGGGGCCGCGCCGGTATGGCTGGAGGTCATGAATTACCTGCATGAGGGAAGGCCTTCTGTCGTCCCGCGCCGGCCGGAAGGCATCGTGACCGCCAGGGTCAGTTTCGAAGATGGCGAGAGCGCCCGGGAGGAATTCTTCCTCAAGGGGACCGAGCCGGTGACGCCTGTCAAGGTCAGCGCCTACCAGCGGCCGAGGATCACGTATCCCGCCGACGAAATGCTGATCGCAATCGACCCGGAAATCCCGGAAGAATCTCAGTTCGTGCCTTTCCGGTTCGAGGCGGATAAGGGGAAGTTCCACCTGGTCATCAACGGCCGGCAAATGGCATCCGAGTCGAGCGTCGTATTATGGAAGCCGCAGCCCGGCAGATACGAACTGTCATTAGTGGACGAGGCAAAGCGCGTCGTAGACAAGGTCAGTTTCATGGTGAAATAAAAAAGGGAGCGCAATGATGCAGAAAGATGTTGCAGGAGCGATCAGCAGGAAAGTCGAATCCGAACCGTTTGCGAACAAGCTGGGGCTGAAGGTTGCGGCCATCGGACCGGGCTGCTCGAAAATTGAAATGAAAGTGACCGGGGAAATGGCCAATATTTTCGGGGCGGCCCACGGGGGAGCGATCTTTTCGCTGATCGACGAAGCCTTCGAGACCGCGTCCAATTCTCACGGGGTCGTGGCTGTCGCCCTCAATGTGAATATCCAGTACCTGCGGCCGGCCCGCGCAGGCGACCTGCTCACGGCCGAAGCCAGGGAAGTCAGCCGCTCAAGGCGGATCAGCACTTACCAGATAAACGTGACGGATGCCGCCGGTCAGCTCATTGCCGGCGCCCAGTGTATGGCGTTTGTCAAAGGCGACAAACTGCCGTTCCTGGATTAAGGGAAATGCCCTCTACCTTTAGAAAAGGGGAGAATTAAAAGTGCCGGTTTTTAATTCCCCTTTTTTACAGGGGGACACAGGGGGATTTTGCAGCCTGTAAGGGCGTATTGCAATACGCCCCCTACGAAAAAAGGACGTGATCTGCCAGTTTAATCTTTAACTGCAAATATTTTTGTTTGGGAATTATTTAAGGAAACCAATCTTGCTCAGCAGCTCCAGGGTGATTGGGGCGACCGTAAATGTTTCCAGGTCCGCCGGCGCGAGCCAGCGGGCATCCCGGGCATCGTCCGCGGCAACAGGCTCGCCGCTTACATATTCCGCAGCGAGATCAATAATGACATAATGGAATTTCAGGCCGCCGGCATCGTCTCTTTCAATCAGGTCAAAAGCAAAGACCGGTTCTCCCGCCCTGATGACCACCCCGGTTTCTTCGAGGATCTCCCGTTCGGCGGCGGCCTGGAGGGTTTCGCCGGTCTCGACCGAGCCGCCCGGGACGGCCCACAGCCCCTTCCCCGGTTCCCGCCCCCTCTCCACGAGCAGTATTTTTCCGTTTCTGATGACTACCGCTCCCACTCCGACGCGCGCCGAGTTCACTTTCCCGTCCATCTTCACTCGATTCTGAAACTGAATTTGTTCACTTCCCGGGCTTCGGGGTGGGAATTGAAGACCATCTCGATGAAATTCACATTGCCGTCGTAATCGATTGTGATCAGCGTCGAGGAGCGGGTGCCGTATACTGGACTGACAATGAAAATAGACGAGAGTATTCGCTCCCACTCCAGGCTGACTCCTGTCTTCGGAAGTTCAGAATCCCCGGGCTTCGTACTGTCCCCGAGGATCCGGAAGATCTCCTCGGGAAGGATATCCCCGTTCAGGGCGGACCCCAGGAGTTTCTTGCCCAGGCTCACTTTCGGCCAGGGCGTGTCCAGCAGGTGATTGCTCAGGCCGTATATGCCCGGCGCGAGCTCTTTCACGCCGCCGTTGCGGTTGGAAAAATAACAGAGCTTCTCGGCGTCGCCGGCAAGGATATTGAAGCCGTTATACAGGGAAGACCTGGCGGCAACACCCCGGAGGTAGTCGCAGGGTTTGGAATCTTCCTGAAGAAAGCCGCTGATGAGCTTTCCCCGGGACGGGGAACCCGGCTTGAATGCATCGGGCTCCCGGTAATTTGTTATGGCCGCAAACCTCCCCGTCCTCGTTATGCCAAGCCAGGTCCCTCCCGCCTGCAGGTCTTTTCCGGCAAGGATATTTTTATCCTCTTCCCAGAAGGCCGCGGACCGCGTCGGCCTTTCATAAAATTCATCGCGGTTCCCGGCCAGGACAAGCCGGTACCGCGGATGCTTGAGATATGAAAACAGGATCAGACACATGGTTTCTAGGTCATATCGTCATCGGGGCTGGGCCGGCCGAAAGGCCGGTTCGGGAAATCCGGGAACGATATCGACACGACCCCGTCCTTCACCTGGACAACTGAACGGAACAGGAAGGGGCCGTACCACTCCCCTACCTTGTTGCCTTTTCCATCAATAATCGAAAACCCCCTGAGAATATCCGTTTGTTGAACAGCCCGGTGCTGCATATTGCCCACAAGCCTCTTCATGGATTCGGCGGATATTGCCGCCGCATTGAAAACTCCCGGTTCCAGCGTATACTTTTTCTCAACCCCGAGCAGCACATCGGGAAAATCGCCGGGACCATAGGTAAAATAGTTGTAATCGGGGTTCAGGACCGGCTCAAGGAATTTAGCTTCCGCGGCGGGGTCCTGGACAAATTGCCCATAATCGCCCGTGAACGAGTTCATGCCTTTACAGGAAAAAAGCGCCGCAACGATTACCGCTCCGGCCAATAACTTAAAATACGATGTTCTCATAACCTTTCCTTCACTTTATTCAAGACCCGCTCCATGATATCGCCCGCCCCTGCATTTACCAGGATATCTGCCTGCAGGTCATATGATGTTGTGCTCGCGTTGATGATCGCCAGCTTTGCCCCTGCCTCTTTGGCATAAGCCGGCATGTATGCAGCGGGATACACGGCAAGAGAGGACCCGATCACGACAAAGAAGTCGCACTCTTTGGACCGCCTGGTGGCCTCGCGCAGGACAGCAGCCGGGAGCGACTCCCCGAAAAAGACGACATCGGGTTTGAGCATGCCGGAACAT
The DNA here is from genome assembly GCA_964556675.1 of uncultured Syntrophaceae bacterium. Classification (GTDB taxonomy): domain Bacteria; phylum Desulfobacterota; class Syntrophia; order Syntrophales; family UBA4778; genus JBDKTK01. The sequence goes on along the minus strand of CAZKYN010000085.1, from coordinate 6,294 downwards.
ATTTCGCATTCCGGCTCGCAGCCCTTCCCAAGCTGCTTCAAAGCCTGGTCCATGGAGAAAACGGCCCCGCAGGCCAAACATTTGGCCCGGTTCATGTTGCCGTGCAGTTCGAAAACGATGCCGGGGGAGTTTCCCGCTTTCTGGTGCAGGTTGTCGATATTCTGGGTAATCACGCAGTCGAGTTTGCCAAGCTTTTCCAGCTCGGCGAGTGCCAGGTGGGCGCGGTTGGGCTCGGCGTTTGCCATGAGCCCGCTTTCCACGAGGACCCTCCATTGTTTTTTGCGCGTTTCGGAATTGCTCAGGAACTTGTAGATCGTAAAGTCTTCCGGGTCGAATTTCGTCCAGATGCCGCCGGGGCTGCGGAAATCTGGGATGCCCGACTCGGTGCTTACGCCTGCACCCGTGAATACTACAACCTGCCTGGCTTTCAGGATGCCTTCCGCAATGTCCTTTATACTCTTGTCGATTACCGCTTCCTGCATAACGGCCCTTGTGCCTCTCGATTTTCGGGGTAATTTACCACAAAAAGTAAAGATTAAAAACCATTACGGGACCAAGGCTGACAAGGCATGTTTTTTTGCATCTAAAAGTTGGAAACAGCTTATAAGCCTGGCCTGAACCGGAATTTTTCACCCGCGAAAGCGGGTATCCAGATATTTTTTCATCCTGAGCCCTTCGACAGGCTCAGGATTATTCGGTCGCATTGCTCCCACAGAACCGCGAAAAGACCGTATTCCCGGTCTCAAGCCGGGAATGACGAGTCGAAGAACAAAGTCATTCCTGGAAGCAGGATTCCCGTCCTTTTATTATTTCGACAACCTTTGAAGTATTTCTGATAGCCTGCTTCGGAAAGGAGGGAGGAATGGTTAATGATATCCTCGCGGGCCTCGTCGTCGCGGCGCATTTTGCCTGGATAATGTTCCTTATCCTCGGCCTGCCCGTGTTCATGTACTTTAACCTGCGCCGGTGGCGGATATTCCACTTGACGGCCCTGGCCGGGACTGTGGCCATGCAGGTCACCGGGACTGCCTGCCCTCTGACTTGCCTGGAATCGGCCCTGCGCTCCAAGTCACAGGGCTCCGTCTACCCCGGTCAGTTCATAACGGAGTGCCTGGAATCCATTATTTACGTTGACGGACACACCCTTGAAAAGGTCCAGGCCCTGACTGTTCTGTTCCTTGCCGGAACCGCCCTTTCGTTTTTCTTCCGGCCGCCGCGAAGAAAGAAAAGCCCGGCCGGGCGTTGATCAAAGGACCCCCGCCGTTGCCGACAGGAACAGGGCGACCACGATAACCTGGATTATCCAGCCGATAATGCAAACCCCGACGGCCCGCAGCGTGCTTGTATAATCCAGGGCCTGCCGGACGGCAACGACCATGGCTGCGAGCATCCATATGGAGGCGATAAAAAATACGAGGGGCGCCAGGCCGGGTATTACCCCGATGATGCGCACAATACCCGGAGCGCTGGCAAATCCGATTGTCCTGAGCATCTCCCGGAAATTCGATTGAGTAGAGGGCTGGGGGAACATCCTGGCGCCTATGTAGTAAGTGATATAGGCCCAGATGACCCAGCCGATAAGGGCGGCAGCGGTCCCGGCGAAGATCCCCGCGAGACCCACTTCGCTCAACGAGCCGATACCCGCGGCGACACTGGAGAGAACAACCACCCAGAAAGACTGGCCTAGAGCAGCGGTGTCATGTTCCACTTCTTCGTACGTTTCGGCATTGAGCCTGGCAGCGTTGTAAACGCGCGCGGTAAATGCAGCCATAAAGCCTCCTGTCACAGTTCTTTCCTTCATGATAGTGGAAATCCAGAATACGAATCACCTGCTTTTTTCAGTAATTACCGCCGCTTGATCCCTTATGCCTTTTAAGAATAGGGCTTGACACCGCTCGCCTTTTTTCTATATTGACCGTGAAGACTTCGAAACTCAGATTTAAAATTCAGATAAAAAAGGATTTTTTGATGACTATTCAGAGCCGTATCCTGAAGATCGCCGAAGATGCCCGGACCGCGTCGCGGCGGCTGGCGGGCATCCCCTCCCGGACCAAAGATGCCGCCCTCCTGGACATGTCCGAAGGCCTGATCAGCAATTCGGAATTCCTTATAAGCGAAAACAAAAAAGACCTGGATTCGGCGAAAGGCTGCATCTCCTCCGCCATGATGGACCGGTTGACTCTCAAAAAGGCCACTATCGAGAGCATGGCCAAAGGGATAAAAGAAGTGGCGTCCCTTCCCGACCCTGTCGGCAGGGTGACATCCATGTGGCGCCGGCCCAACGGCCTGCTGGTAGGGAGGATGCGGATACCGCTCGGAGTGATAGGCATCATATACGAGGCGCGCCCCAACGTGACCGCTGACGCCGCCGCCTTGTGCCTGAAATCGGGGAACGCCGTAATCCTGAGGGGCGGATCGGAGGCCATCAATTCCAATCTTGCGATCGCCTCCATTCTCCAGGAAGCGCTCCGGAAAAACGGGATCTCCGAAGCTGCGGTCCAGGCCTTGCCGATGACGGACAGGGAGGCCGTTTACGCTATGCTCCAGCTCGACGAGCATATCGACCTCATAATCCCGCGCGGCGGAGAAGACCTGATCCGGGCCGTCGTGGCGCAATCGAAGATCCCCGTCATCAAGCACTACAAGGGCGTCTGCCATATTTTCGTCGACGCCGACGCCGACCTCGACATGGCGGAAACCATTTGCATCAACGCGAAGGTGCAGCGGCCGGGCGTCTGCAACGCTATGGAGTCGCTGCTGATCCATAAGGACATCGCTGATGAATTCCTGCCGGGACTCGCCGGGAAATACCGGACGGCAGGGGTCGCCCTGAAAGGCTGCGACAGGTCGCGCCGGATCGTCCCCGAAATGGAGGAAGCATGCGAGGCGGACTGGTTTGAAGAATACCTCGACCTCGTCCTTTCCGTCAAAATAGTCGACGGGATAGACGAGGCGATAGCGCACATAGAAAAGTACGGGTCGCTGCACACCGAGTCCATAATCACGAGGGATTACCAGAACGCGCAGCGGTTCCTCAATGAAGTGAACTCGTCCACGGTCCTGGTGAACGCTTCCACCCGGTTCAGCGACGGCTTCGAACTGGGGCTGGGGGCGGAGATAGGCATCAGCACCACCAAACTGCACGCCTACGGCCCGATGGGGGTCGAGGAGCTCACCACCACCAAGTTCATCGTCTACGGCAACGGGCAGATACGAACATGAAATGGGGGCTCCTGGGCGGCACATTCGATCCCATCCACTTCGGGCACCTGCGCTCCGGCCAGGAGGTCCTGGAAGCGCTCGGCCTCGACAGGATCATAATCATCCCTTCATACAGGCCGCCCTTCAAAGGCCACCTGAAACTGACGCCTTTTGAACACCGCCTGCATATGGCGCGGCTCGCAGCCGGCTCCAATCCCCGCTTCACAGTCTCCGATATCGAAGCGCGCGAAGGGATATCCTTCTCGATCGACACTGTCCGCAAGTTGAAGGAGATCCACGGGAAAGTCCTTGAGCCCTATTTCATCATGGGGCAGGACGCGTTTCGCGACATAGCGGGATGGAAGGACTGGGAACTCCTGCTGGACGCCTGCAACTTCGTGATAACCACTCGTCCCGGCTGTGAATGCGGCTCTCCGGAAACGGCGCTGCCGCCTGAAGCTGCCGGGAAGTTCGTCTATGACGGGAGCATTGACGCATTCAAGGGGGCTTCAGGCTATTCCCTTTATTTCCGCAAGATCAGCTTTCTGGACATCTCCTCCACCGACATCCGCGAACGCCGCGGCCGCGGGCTCTCGGTAAGATACCTCATCCCCGACCGGGTCATCAGGTATATCGAGGAGAATGGATTGTACGCCAAACCTTGATTGTATCTGTCATCCTGAGCCCCGCCGCTCCTCAAGAATAGCGAATTCCAGTGTCATCCTGAGCGCAGCGAAGGATCTTTCTTCAGTAAAATAGATCCTTCAGTCGCTTCGCTCCTTCAGGATGACATGCAATATACGGCATGGCGCCTGGGGACCATGCTTTTAAGCCTTTCCCGGATTGACCCCGGCGCTCTGATTTTCCAGAATTAAAATCATGGACATGGAAACAGCCCTGCAGGCGCTCGGGCCGCTCGACGGCCCGGATGGGACAGACCCAAAGCTGCGGGCTGCATTTCTCCCGGGACAGGATTTTAAGCTGATGAAAAGTCCGAGGCCCGGCGACTGGCTGGCCGAACATTTCGAGCCGGGACAGACGTTCGGGGATTTCAAAAAAGAGGGATGGAACAGGCCCGACGCGGTCCGCCGCAAAATATCCCTGCTGCCGATCGAGTCGGTACCCGGATGGGAAGTCTGGCCCGATCTCCGGGCGCTGAAAGCATTCACCCGCACTTACTTTGCAATGGAGGCGGAAGTCCTGCCCACACTGTCACTGCAGGGAATACCGGTGACAAGCAGGACAAACCGGCAGTCAGGGAAGATCCAGGTCCTCACCGGGGACCTCTTGGAGATGCTCGCCAGGAGGCTGCCGCCGGACGCCTTTTGCCTGCTCGGCATAAGCATGGACGACCTTTATCCCGACCCCTACTGGAACTTTGTTTTCGGCGAAGCCTCGCTGAAGGGCCGGATAGGGGTTTACAGCTTCGCGCGCTACGACCCGGCCTTTTACGGCGAGGGGATATCCCCGGACATGCCTAAAATATTGCTGAAACGGTGCTGCAAGGTCCTCGCCCACGAGACGGGGCACATGTTCGGGATCAAGCACTGCATATACTTCCGCTGCGTCATGAACGGATCAAACAGCCTGAGTGAAAGCGACAGGCGGCCTTTTCACCTGTGCCCCATCTGCATGCGCAAGCTCCACCACAGCATCGGGTTTGAGGTCAGGGAAAGATACAGGGCGCTGGCCGATTTTTTTGAGGACGAGGAATTCGAGGCGGAAGCACAATGGATCAGGACGAGATTGAAGAACATCGAGTAAATGGTCCTCCCCTTTTTAAAGGGGAGTTTGATGTTGCCCCGAAAATGTGGACACACAGTTAAGCTGCTAAGCCGCATTGACCCTGGTACGTAGTCATGGATCCACCTCCAAGTTTTAGATTTATATCTCTAACTTCTCGGAGTGTCCATTAAATCGGGGTAACCCCAAATTAACAAATAGAACAATCACCCTGATTTATTATACCTTGTTCCGGGTCTGATCAGGCCTGCTAATCCTTGAAAAGGACGCCTTTGAGGCACCGGCCGGTTATGGACTGATCGGACAGGGCGACCTCCTCAGGAGTGCCCGAAGCGACTATTTTGCCTCCGCCCCAGCCTCCTTCCGGCCCCATATCGATGACATGGTCGGCGCACTTTATGACATCAAGGTTGTGCTCGATAACGACCACGGTATTTCCCATGTCGACAAGCCTCATGAGCACGTCCAGAAGTTTCCGGATATCCGAGAAATGGAGCCCGATCGTGGGCTCGTCAAGGATATAGAGCGTGTTGCCCTTCATCTTCTTTCCCAGTTCCCGGGCCAGTTTGATCCTCTGCGCCTCTCCGCCGGAGAGGGTCGTCGCCGACTGGCCGAGTTTGATGTAACCCAGGCCCGTCTCGTACAGAAGCTGCAGCTTGGACTTCAACAGCGGTATTCCTTCAAAGAAAGGAAGCGCCTGGCTTACCGTCATATCGAGGACGTCCGCGATGCTCTTCCCCTTGTAGAGGATGTCCAGCGTGTCGCGGTTGAAGCGCCTGCCGTGGCAGACATCGCAGGTGATGTACACATCGGGAAGGAAATGCATCTCGATCTGGATCAGTCCGTCTCCCTTGCAGGCTTCGCACCGCCCGCCTTTCACGTTGAAGCTGAACCGGCCCGATTTGTAGCCCCGCGCGCGCGACTCGGGGAGCATCGCGAAAAGGTCGCGGATGTGGTTATATGCCCCGGTGTACGTCGCCGGGTTGGAGCGGGGCGTCCTGCCGATCGGCTGCTGGTCCATGACGATGACGCGCTCGATGCCGCCGAGGTCCCTGATCTGTCTTATCTTCCCCGCCTTCCCCCGGTAGCGGTAGAACCGCCGCGCGAGCACCTTGTATAGCGTCTCGATCACAAACGTGCTCTTCCCGGAGCCGGAGACGCCCGTAACGCACGTGAACAAGCCGACCGGCACCTTGATATCGACGTTCTTCAGATTGTTTTCGGTCGCGCCCAGAATGCTTATGCAGCGGTCCGGGACGGGCCTCCTCTTCTCCGGAAGCGGTATGGCGAGCTTGTCCGATAAATACTTACCGGTATCCGAGTTCCCGTTCTCGCAGATCTGGCGGGGGG
>CAZKYN010000084.1:0-12961 GCA_964556675.1 uncultured Syntrophaceae bacterium | reverse complement strand
GTCGCCCAGGTTGAAGCCGCCGCGGTGGAACCAGATCCGCGGGGGCAGCGCCCAGGGCTTTCCATACTTCTCCTCGAACTTGAGGAAAGCCACCGCGTCGTTGGGGTGCTGCAGGTAAAGGACAAGCTCGTCCTCGGTGGCCAGCCTCCCCAGCCTGTGCTCCAGAACGCGTTTTTCAATATCTATGTCGATGTCCTCGATCTTCTGGTACCCGCCGTCGCGCTCGACGATCTTCTTCCAGTCGGGGCCGAATATCGACTTGTAAATGTCCGCGCCCGGCTTGTAGAACGGGAACTCCCCATACCTTTCCAGCAGAAGGTTTTTAAGGTCGTCGCTCACGTCCTTGTATCGCGCCTGTTTCAAAGTGTTGTTGACCGCTGTCGTCCAGAGGATTTGCGAGCCCGGCGTGACGCTCCACCAGTTCCCGAGTTCCACCTGGACATGGGGAAGTTCGTCCTGCAGGATCTGCGGCATCAGGTGAAGGAATCCGCCCTTCACTGCCTGCTCGAAACTCGAACCTGTGGCTCCTCCCGGCAGCTTATGGATCTGCACGGATGGGTCGAACCCGAGGAACTGCGACTCGAAGTCGCGGTAGTACTCGCGCTCGGGCCGCAGCCTGTTGGATGTATCGATTACGGGCTGCTTTTCCAGGCCTACCGCCCGGTGTCCATACTCCTCCAGAGTTTCCACAACAGTGAGCAGCGGGGGCGGGCCGTAGAAGCCGGTGAACGCATGGTCGGCGGCGTCGACGATCTTCGCTCCATTGCGTACCGCTTCGACGATCCGGCCTATGTCGTTGCCGTCGGTATTATGGCCGTGGTAATGGATGATCAGGTCGGGGTACTTGTCCATGATGGCTTTCACGAGGTCGCCGATCCTCTTGGCAGTCCCCAAACCGCCGTGGTTCTTGATGCACAGGATTATTTCCGGCCCGGTGACATCCAGTATTTCGCCGACCTTGCCGACATAATACTTGTCGGTGTGCTCTTTTCCGGTCGAGAAACAGATCGAAGGCTCGAGGATCCGGTCCGCCTTTTTCACTTCCTCGAACACCGGCAGCATGTTCGGTATATAGTTGAGGAAGTCGAACACGCGCCAGACGTGGACGTAGCGCGAGAAGCTCTGGACCGTGAGGCGGATTACATTCTCCGGGTAGGGGCGATAGCCGAACAGGTTCACGCCCCGGCAGAGCGTCTGGAACAGCGTGTCGGGCATGTACGAGCTGAGCACTTCAAGCTTTTCGAGCGGGTTCATCTGTTTTCGCAGCAGGTCGACATGGACCGAAGCGCCGCCCGTAATCTCAATTGAGAAGTATCCAGCTGCATTTCGCTCTGCGGAGACCAGGATCTGCGTGTGCGGCATGACCCTGTTCTTGTAGTCTGACTGGGAAAGGTCCCTTTCCGTATTGGTTACGTAATATCCGTCGGCCCGCCTGATCTGGTCCAGGATGGATTTAACGCCCCTGTCGGTCAACTCCGCGGGTGTTATCCTCTCCGGTATTTTTGCTTTTCTCCTGCTCATTAAATATTTCACTCCTGGTTATGTGCTTACACTTTCCCGGCCCTTGTTCAGACCGGGATCAGTAAGCGTAGGGGTTGACCTTCTTGGAATGGATTTCCGCAATCAGCTTGGAAAGCTTTGCGATTTCCCTTTCCTGCTCGGGGTAATCGAAAATTGCCGGATGGGTATCGATATAAGAGGTATTGAAAGTCCCCTTCCGGAAATCAGGCTCGTCGCATATCGACAGATAAAACGGAATCGTGGTCTTCGGGCCCACAATCAGGAAGTCATTCAGCGCCCGCCTGAGCCGCTGAATCGTGTGTTCCCAGTTGTAGCTGCGGATTGTGAGCTTCACAAGCAGCGAGTCGTACTCGGTCGGGATCTTGTAACCCTGGTACGCCACCCCGTCCAGCCTGATGCCGGGCCCGCCGGGCGACTGGTACACTTCCACCCTTTTGCCGCCTTCGGGCATGAAGTTGTTTTTCGGGTCTTCGGCATTGATCCTGACCTGGACCGCTTTTCCCACGAGCTGGATGCGCTCGGAAGGCAGTTCAAGCCTGCCGCCTTCGGCTATCAGGATCTGCTGCCTGACGATATCCACTCCGGTCAGGCTTTCCGTAACGGTGTGCTCCACCTGCAGTCTCGTGTTCACTTCCATAAACCAGAAGTTGTTTGTAGCAGGATCAACCAGGAACTCGACCGTGCCGGCATTGACATACCCGGCCGTCCTGGCGGCCCTGATCGCTGCGTCATGCATGTTTTCCAGGACATCCAACGGCAGGTCTGCCGGAGCTATTTCCAGCAGCTTCTGGTGCCGGCGCTGGATAGAGCAATCCCTGGTGCCCAGGTGGATGGTGTTGCCGTGACCGTCGGCAAGGATCTGGACTTCGACATGGCGGGGCGATTCCACGCACTTCTCGATGTAGATGCTGTCGTCGTTGAATGCCGAGAGCGCCTCGGTCCTGGCCATCGGCAGCTGGGCCCGCAGTTCCGTCTCGTTTTTGATCTTGCGGATGCCGCGCCCGCCCCCGCCGCACGACGCTTTGAGCATGATCGGGAAACCGGCGCTCTTTCCAAATTTGAGCGCGGCGTCGATTCCCTCGTCGCCTGTCGGCAGGTTATCGGTCCCGGGGATAAACGGGATTCCCGCATCTTTCATGATCTTCCTTGCCACAACCTTGTCGCCGAGGTCCCTGATGACCTGAGGCGGCGGACCGATGAAAATTATCCCCGCTTCCTCGCAGGCGGCCGAGAAGTCTGCATTTTCCGCCAGGAACCCATATCCCGGATGGATTGCATCGGCTCCCGATTTGCGCGCGGCCCAGATTATCTTGTCGATGCTCAGGTAATCCTTGCGCGGACCGTCTCCGATAAGGACCGCCTGGTCGGCGAACCTCAGGTAAAAGGCCTCGCTGTCCGGCTTTTCATAGACGGCGACCGCATCGAGTCCGAGCTCCTTGACTGTCCTTATTATACGCAGGGCAATTTCGCCCCGGTTTGCTACAAGCACTCTCTTGATCTTCTTTTTCATGTTCTCCCTTGTAAAAAGTATCGAGTTAAGCACGGCTTTATACTTTTTTCGCGCGCTCATTGTCAAGCGGATATAAGCCGTAATCACAAAGGAAACGGCTCTTGTGAAACCTAAAACGCTGCGCTCAATATCGACAATTCCGGCGTGTTGTCGGGCCGCATTGTCCGGAATAATTGTCTTGATTGACACAGCCCGATTACACACGGCATATCTCGCCGGGTTTCCCGAGAATTAGCTTGACATTTGCAGGATGAAGGGATAGAAAATTGTGTTTAATATTCAATGCTTTCATAGGTACTTTCAGAATAATTTGGGGGCTGGAAAGGAGTAAATATGGCAAAGTATGAACCAAAATCGTTGAGGAATATCGCAGTCGTCGGACATGGCGGTACAGGAAAGACGTCACTTTGCGAGGCCATGCTCTTTGCATCCGGAAAAACCGACAGGCTGGGACGGGTTGATGAAGGATCTTCCTCAATGGATTTTGAGCCCGAGGAACAGAAGAGACGCATTTCAATCAGCGCCGCTGTTAACTATACGGACTGGGACAAGCACAGGATAAACATGATCGACACCCCGGGGGATGCCAACTTTGCGACGGATACCCGCAACAGCCTCAGGATCGTGGACGGCGCAGTAATCGTGGTCGATGCCGTGGGCGGCGTTGAGTTCCAGACGGAAAAGGTGTGGGAATTTTCGGATGAGTTCTCCCTGCCCAGACTTGTTTTTATAAATAAAATGGACCGGGAGCGTTCCGATTATTTTAAGGTCATAGAAGATATCAAACGTGTCTTCAAAAAGAAGATCACGGTTGTCGCCGTCCCGGTCGGAGCTGAAGATTCATTCAAGGGCATCGTGGACCTGATCTCAATGAAGGCCCTGATGACAGAGGACGCCAAGGGCGGCGCCAAGACAGTCGATGTCCCGGCCGATCTCCTCGATGAAGCCCAGAGCCTGCGCGAGACAATGGTCGAAGACATTGCCGAGGGCGACGAAAACCTCATGGACAAATATCTGGAAAGCGGCGAACTCTCACCGGAGGAATTGAAGGCCGGCCTGAGGAGAGGGGTCATCTCCGGGGAGATCATCCCTGTAATCTGCGGGTCTGCCTCGAAACTCACGGGCATCCGACAGCTTCTTGATCTTATAGTCAGTTACATGGCCTCCCCGGTTGACAGGGGAACCGTTAAGGGGAAGAACCCTAAAAGCGGCCAGCCCGAGGAAAGGCAGCCTGAGGAGAAGGCGCCCTTCTCCGCCCTTGTTTTCAAGACGATAGCCGATCCCTATGCCGGCAAACTGACGCTATTCCGTGTATTCTCCGGGACCGTGAATTCCGATTCCAATTTCTTCAATGCCGGCAAGAACTCCTCCGAGCGGTTCGGCAGCATCTTCTTCCTCGAAGGGAAAGGCCAGAAGCCGACGGACAGCGTGGTCGCGGGAGATATCGCTGCAGTCGCCAAGCTCAAGGACACGGAAACCGGAGACACGATCTGCACAGACAAATCGCCGATCGTTTACGATAAGGTGCCCCCGATCGCTCCGATCATGTCATTCGCGGTCCAGCCAAAAACAAAGGGCGACGAAGACAAAATCATGTCCTCGCTGAACAGGCTCCTCGAGGAAGACCCGTCAATCACCATTCACCGTGACGAGCAGACGAAGGAAATCATCCTGTCCGGAATGGGCCAGGTGCATATCGAAGTCACGATCGAAAGATTGAAAAGGAAGTTCGGTGTCGAGGTCAACCTTACCACCCCGAAAGTCCCCTACAAGGAAACCATAAAGGGCAAGACCACGGTCCAGGGCAAATATAAGAAACAGTCCGGCGGCCGCGGCCAGTACGGCGATGCCTGGCTCGAACTTGAGCCCCTGCCCCGCGGCAGCGGATTCGAATTCGTGGACAAGATTGTCGGCGGCGTCATTCCCCGCCAGTACATCCCCGCTGTCGAGAAGGGGATCGTTGAAGCAATGGCGGACGGCGTCGTGGCGGGTTATCCCGTCGTCGATTTCCGCGCCTCCCTGATCGACGGTTCCTTCCACACTGTCGACTCGTCGGAAATGGCGTTCAAGATTGCCGGTTCCATGGCTTTTAAAAAAGGCATAATGGAGTGCCACCCAACCCTGCTTGAGCCTATCGTCAACGTCTCTATAGAAATACCTGAAGAATACATGGGCGACGTTATCGGCGACCTCAACAGCCGCCGGGGCCGGGTCCTTGGAATGGACACGAAGGGCAGCCATCAGATCATCAAGGGTCAGGTACCTCTCGCGGAAATCCTGAGCTACGCTCCGGATCTTCGTTCGATTACCAGCGGCCGCGGGACTTTTACCTATGAGTTCTCGCACTACGAGGAAGTGCCTGCTTTCCAGCAGGAAAAGATCATAGCGGCCTCGAAGAAAGAAGAATAGATATGGGCAGGGCGGGTCTCAGACTGCGCCCTGTTTTCCTTATGGAGTCAAAAAGAAAAAATATGATTACCGCCGGCATCCTCACCATCAGCGATAAGGGCTCGCGCGGCGAGCGTGAAGACCTGAGCGGCCTGGAAATCCGCAAACTGATCGAGACCCTCCCGGCCGAGGTGGTCCACTACGAGATCATCCCCGACGAGACTGACATTATTGCGGACAGGCTGATAAACCTGGCCGACTCGAAACATCTCGACCTCATCCTGACTACGGGCGGCACAGGTGTCAGCCCCCGGGACGTTACCCCCGAAGCCACACTCCGGGTTATCGAAAAACAGGTCCCGGGGCTCGCGGAACTGATGCGCCTCAAAAGCCTGGAGATCACGCCCCACGCCGCGCTCTCCCGTGCCGTGGCAGGCATCCGCGGCTGCTCATTGATTGTCAATCTCCCGGGGAGTCCCAAATCCGTCCGCGAAAACCTGGCCGTCATCCTGCCCACATTCCGCCACGCCGTTGAAAAGATAAAGGGCGACCCGTCAGACTGCGCGGAGCAGTAACTGCTCACTGGAACTGATAGATATTTACAGCGGGCCCGACCGGATATTTATTAGTCCTGACCAGTTTCAAACGCGGGAACCCCTCAAAAACTGAACGGCACAACGGATTCAGATATATAATCCTGACCCCGGGCCTGCTTCCGTCTATTTTGGAAAGAAAAGTCCTCATCGTTTCAGGGCCGAACGGATTGAACATATAGAAAACGGTCGCCTCATCCAGGTCTGCCCCGATCACGTCCTGGTTGCGGATTTCGACGGGGCTTAGCCTCATCTTGAGCCTTTCCATGTTGTCACGGGAAATTCTGCAAAGTTCCTCGGATAATTCGATCCCGACTACCTTTCTCAATTTCATGCGGGCCAGGTGGGCCACTGCCCTGCCTTTTCCCGACCCCAGGACATAGACGATATCCTCTGTCGAGATTCCAGCGCAATGCAATACGGCCGCGATTACCAGGTGGGACACAGTCTCGTAATCGCTGTAATCCCGGCGCACCCCCGACCGTTCGAAATACACGCTGCCGTGGGTTTCAATATCAAGGAGAAAATCCCCCAGCCGGGATTCCAGATACCTGGCGGCATCTAATATCGTTTCTGAAAGCGACATGGTCGAGACCTTTTCAGGCTTTCTAAGTTCAAGCTTTATATAATTTGAAAGCTTTTTCCAGTTGGCCTAACATTTAGTTAAAAACAATGGAGGCCCGGGATGATCCCAATCAGCAGGACCACCTACTTCACCGGCTTGGCGATAATCTTCCTGTCGGCCTATTCACAGTACTTCGTCGAGGGATACGGCCCCGTTACCGGGGCCCTGGTGGTTTACGGGATTCCGATTATCTGGATCAGCGTATTTTACGGTTCGGAGATTCTCAGCCGGGCATTCAAGAACAACGGCCTGGCCCTGAAATACGGCATGGGATATTTCGGCGCTTTTTCGCTGCTGGGCGGCGTTGTCTCCGGGTTAATAATCCTGGTCCTGACAAGCCTTGACCCTAATGCTCTTGACGTGCTCAACCAAGCAAACCCCGTGCTCCATGTGCCGCGCAAGCTTGCCTGGATCATGGTCCTCATTTCGCTCGTTTTTATCGGGCCCGCGGAGGAGTTTATCTTCCGCGGGTTTGTCTATGGCGGGCTTTTGAAAATCTACCACAACCACCATTGGGTATTCCTGGCCTTTATTTCATCAGTCCTGTTTGCCGTCGTCCATCTGTATTATCTGGTCTTATACGGACTTGCCTCCCTCATACCTTTTGCGGAGATTGTGTCAATCGGCATGGCCCTGGGATTCACATACTATCTTACGGGGGGCAACCTGCTCATCCCCTCCCTGATCCATGGTGCATTCGACGCCACCGGCTTCATTGCCGAGGACATTTCGGAAGGGGCCGGACTGGCCCTGAGGATTTCGATGGTCCTCATCGGCCTGCTGATTGCCTTCATGATGTACAGGAGAAGAAAAAGACCTGCCGAGCCGACTGCGGCTTAGTTTTTCGGGATACCCTGAAAAAGCAATCAGGAGAGAATGTTACAGATGAACTCTTCGGCCCTGTCCCGGTGCGTTCCGGCCCAGTATATCTTTTTGCATTTGACGCATTGCATGAACCGGGACTGGGTTTCGTAAACGTAATGCGGGACGAGTTTCTCGACGGACTCCTTAGGAATTTCCCGCAGCGCGCTATTGCATTCAAGGCAGATTGTAAAAAGGCCGTCCGGCCTGATTTCCAGCTCCGGGAGCTTCCTCTTCAGTTCCCTCATTTGCTCCACGATCCTGTCGCTCTGGAGGATTATCATTCTCCCCCGGAAATTCCGGTTAACGAGGTCCCTGCGCCTGGAGAGCACAATCCGCCCTTCCCGGCGAGCCCGGTCAAGGAATTTCCTGTCAACCCCTCCGGATTCGAATACCGCGTCATAGCCGATGGCGCGCAGCCATCGGGCCAGTCTGCCGAGTGTCCCGTCGGAGATGAATTTCAATCTCATTGATTCAGGATAGGTACTCTTTCTTAAATACCTGGGATGGCTCGCTCGCCAGTTGTCCCTTGCGCAGGTTGTAAATCTCCGTTTCCAGATCCTTCAGCTCTTTTCTGATCCTGGAAATCGTCCTCCTCAGCCGTACCCTGTCAACCAGCCCGAGAAAACCCGAAAATAAGACCCCGGCCAGGAACGAGAAGAAGATAAGAAGATATACCGGGAAAGGCTGACTCACAAAATTGAAATAGTGCAGGTTGACCACATCGGTGTTTTGCGGCGAAAAGGTTATGGCGAGCAAAACCAGGGCCAGGACAATAACTGTGACGAAGAATTTCATTTATCCGCCTCCTGATCGGGCTTTTCGAAAAAGGGGAGAAGGGCCTTATACGTTACTTTTATGTCTTCCGGTATAACCCTTGTACAGCCGATTGTCGTGATAAAATTGCTGTCTCCGCCCCACCGCGGGACGATATGGATATGCATGTGGTCGTCAATGCCCGCCCCTGCCGCCTTCCCCAGGTTCATCCCTATATTCAAACCCTGGGCGCACATTTTGTTCTTGAGGATTCCGGCGCTGAGCTTTGTCGTCTTCAAAAGCGCTATCCCCTCCTCCTCTGTGAGTTCGTCAATATCCCTGACGTGCCGGCGCGGTATCACCAGCAGATGCCCCGTGTTGTACGGGTACTTGTTCATGATCACGAAGGCGCAATTGTTTTCATAAAGGACCAGGTTATCGTCACGGATCGAATCCCTGCAGAAAACGCAGCCTTCGGGTTTTTCGCCCTTTATGAATTCCATTCTTGATTGCGCGTATATTATGTCCATGTTTACGTGAATTCCTTCCTGTTAATGTCCACTATCCGGCCCGTAACAGACCCGTTGTTTACCTCCAGTATGCCGACCGTGTTGCGCGCGGCAAATATCCTGTCTGTCGGCGACCCAGGGTTGAAAAAGAGGACGCCGTTTTTGACGTGATTGGCCGCGGAATGGGTATGGCCATAAACCAGGCAGTCAATGCCCTCAAATTGTCCGAGCAGCTTGGCTTCGATGCCGAACGGCATTCCCCAGCCGTGGATCAGGCCTATGCTTATTCCTTCGACTTCGATTATGAGTTTTTCCGGGAGAACATCGTCCCGGTCCATGTTGCCCCGGACAGCCCTGATGTCCTTGCCTGCGAATGCCCCCAGGACAGCCGTATCGACAAGGTCGCCGGCATGAAGGACCATCTCCGCCTCCGAGAAGAATTTTTCGGAAATCCTCCTCAGGTAATCATTCGGTTGCCGCAGGTGGGTATCCGAGATAACTCCAATTTTCACACTGAGAAGATTATAAGACGGTTTTTAAAAAAACAAGAAAATTTTCAGGAAAAAACGCAATCGAACCGCACCTTTCCGTACCATCCCACCCGGCCCGGAAAGGCTGGTTCCGATTGACTTTTTCGGCCGGGGCATTTACTATTTTTTTCCATTTCAAGACTTAGGAGTCCTATGATCGAATCCGCCCTGGACAGGATAGCCGAAAACATCCTGGCGCTCGACGAGGCTTCCCTCACGGGCCTCTGGGATAAATACAAAAAACGCATGGAGAGCTTCGATTCGAGCAGGGAATGGGAAAAGGCTGTAATAATCTTCTTCATCATCAACTCCGTCCGTATCAAGAACAAGATTTTCAATGATCGCATAATGGAGAGCCGGGAGCACCACCTGAAACACGATAACAGGGATCCAGGCAGCCCGCCGGACAAAAAAACTCCGGGGAACAGGCCCAACCTGAAAAGAGTAAAGTGATGGAGAAAGAGGCCGCCCTCAAGAGAATCAGGGAACTCAGGAACCTGATCGAGTACCATAACCGCCTCTATTACCAATTGGACGCGCCGGAGGTCTCGGACGCCGAGTACGACCGCATCCTCAACGAGCTGATCGGCCTGGAAAAGAATTGGGCGGACTATATCGACATAAGCGATTCCCCCACCCAGCGTGTGGGGGCGCCCCCGCTGGAGAAATTCAATTCCGTAACCCACCTCACCCCCATGCTGAGCCTCTCCAATGCTTTTTCTGAGGAGGATATAATCGAGTTCGACAGCCGGATAAGACGCCTGCTTGGGAACAACATCGAAAAAATCGACTATGTCGCCGAGCCGAAGATCGACGGCGTTGCCATAAACCTGATCTACGTAAACGGGGTGTTGACCGTCGGCGCGACCCGGGGCGACGGGTTCGTGGGCGAGGATGTGACGCAAAATCTCAAAACTATCCGCAATGTCCCCCTGCGCATGAAAAACTCGGGCCGGTCCGCCCCTGCCCGCATTGAGATCAGGGGGGAGGTCTACATCCGGACGGAAGATTTCAAGCGGCTCAACAAGCGGCGGGAGGAGCGGGGAGAACCCCTGTTCGCCAACCCCCGGAATGCCGCGGCCGGGTCGCTTCGGCAGCTGGACTCCCGCATAACGAGGCGCCGTCCCCTGGACATATACTGCTATGCGCTGGGGGAATCCGAAGGGGTTTCGTTCGCAACACACTGGGAATTCCTCGCGGCCTTGCGGGAGTGGGGTTTCCGTACCAACGAGTATATAAAGCATGCCCCGGACGCAAACGCCTGCGTCGAATATTACCGCGACATCATGGAAAAGCGGCACTCTCTTCCCTACGAGATAGACGGAGTGGTCCTTAAGGTGAACTCCCTTGAGCTTCAGGAAAGGCTGGGGTCGATTTCGCGGAGCCCGCGCTGGGCGCTGGCGTGCAAGTTCCCGGCCACTCAGGAGACCACGGTTGTGAAAAAGATCGAAGTCTCGGTCGGGCGCACCGGCGCGCTCACACCCATAGCCTACCTGCAGCCCGTGCGGGTGGGCGGCGTCATCGTGAGCCGGGCGAGCCTCCACAATATAGACGAGATCAGGAAGAAGGACGTCCGCGAGGGCGATACCGTAATAGTGCAGCGCGCCGGCGACGTCATCCCGGAGATCGTCAAGGTAATAGAGGCCAACCGGCCCCGAGGCGCCAGTGAATTCGAGATGCCGGAGACCTGCCCGGTATGCGGCGCCAAAGTCGTCAGGCTGGAAGGGGAATCCGCCTATCGCTGCATCGACATAGCCTGCCCGGCGCAGATCAAGGAGAATATCCGCCACTTCGCCTCGCGCGGCGCCCTGGACATCGAGGGCCTGGGCGAAAAGCTGACCTCGGCCCTGGTCGACGGCAATCTTATCAAAGACCCGGCCGACCTCTATTATTTGAAAAAAGAGGACCTCATCGGGATGGAGCGGATGGCCGAGAAGTCCGCTTCCAATATCATGACCGCCATTGAGAACTCGAAAAGGCCTCCCCTGGAGAAATTCATTTACGCCCTCGGAATCAGGCATGTCGGCGAGCACGTGGCAAGGCTGCTCGTCAGGCATTTCGGCTCTCTCGACGCAATAATGGCCTCCTCCGAAGAGGAACTGGGCAATATCGAAGGGATCGGCCCGATAATCGCCCGGAGCATCAGCCAGTTCTTCCGCGAACCGCGGAATATGGAAGTGATCGAAAAACTCCGCAGGGCTGGGGTCAAACCAGTCGAAAAGGAGCATGGAAAAGGGCCGGACAAAGCAGAATCGGCCATCCAGGGAAAAAAATTCGTATTCACCGGCAAACTGGAAACCCTGAAGCGGGAACAGGCCAGGGACATTGTCGAATCCCTGGGAGCCGAGTTCGCCGACTCGGTTACCAGGAAGACCGATTTCGTGATCGCCGGAGAAGAGGCCGGCTCCAAGCTGGAGAAGGCGCGCAGCCTCGGCATCCCCGTCCTGACGGAAAAGGAGTTCCTGGCGATGGTGGGCCGGGAATGAGCAAAAAAATGTCATCCTGAGTGCAGCGAAGGATCTATTTTCCATATAGATTCTTCGTCGCTTCGCTCCTCAGAATGACATATTTACGGAGTAATTACCTTGAAGCGAGTGCGCGTGATAGTGTCCGGCCGGGTCCAGGGAGTTTCCTTCCGGGCGCGGACGAAGGCCATGGCTGAATCTCTCAACCTCAACGGCTGGGTAAGGAACCTGCCCGACGGGAGCGTGGAGGCCCTGTTCGAAGGGAGCAGCCCGGCCGTGAACGAAGCGGTTGAATGGTGCCGCAAAGGCCCCGGCCGCGCAGTAGTCTCGAACGTCCTGCAGAAAGAAGAGACTTACATGGGGGAATTCAACGGTTTCAGGATCGTATTCTGAAGGAAGCCCTCGAACCCGCCGCGATATTAATTGACAGCCTTATCCCGACCTGCCATACATCTGTCCCGCAAGTTTTGTTTCACGACAATTATCAGTTTTAAGGAAGTATATTTTTCATGGGGACAACCTCACCGGAGGGTACGGGGAAACTACAGGATGCCGTCCCCGGCCATGTTCGGGACGGGCGTTCCCCGGCGGCCGGCGGGCCGTCCCGGGATCGCCTCTTCACTGCGAATTTCATTCTCGCGACGGTTGCAAACTTTTCGAATGCATTCGGCATGCAGATGCTGGTCGCCACGCTTCCCGTTTATGTCATAAGCATGGGGGGCAGCCAGATCGACGCCGGCACGGTCAGCGGCGCTTTGGCCTTTGCCGCCCTGCTTTTCCGGCCCCTGGCAGGCTGGCTGACCGACGCCTGGAACCGCCGCCCGCTGGTCCTTATCGGCACTTTCTGCTACGGTTTTGCGAGCGTAGTCTACATGCTTGCCGGTTCGATCCCCGTCCTGCTGGCCGGCAGGACCGTCCACGGCTTCGGGTTGAGCTGTTATACGACAGCTTCCAACTCCTTCGTGGCAGACATCTCGCCTCTCAAGCGGCTGGCCGAAGCCATAGGGCTTTTCTCGGCCGCGCAGGCGCTCGGCCTAATCGTGGGGCCGGTCGTCGGGTTCATTATCATCGGGTGGTCGGGTTTCCAGTACCTCTTTTATTTTACAGCCGGACTGGCCTTTACGGCATTTGCCATCTCTATTTTCACTCGGGAGGAAACACGCAGCCGGAAAGCAAGCCAACGGACCTGGTCGCTGCGCACGG
>CAZKYN010000083.1:0-12992 GCA_964556675.1 uncultured Syntrophaceae bacterium | reverse complement strand
ATCGTGATCCGGGACCATGTCATGAGCGCCGACCGCACCCGTCCCGAAAGCGGCGCGGTCTTCGCAATCAACATGCTCGTCGGCACGGCGGGAGGCGGCACATATACTTTCGAGGAGATCCGGGAAGGGCTCAGAGCCGCCGGGTTCCGGGATATAAAACAGATAAAATCGGGCGGCCGCATGGACTCGCTCGTTGAGGCATTTAAACACGAATAAGGGTGGAGAGGAATGATCGAGCGGGAAGGTTATGTGTATCTGCCGAATTCGGAAGCGAACAAATGCTTTGGATGCGGTCCGGCTAATCCCTGCGGGCTCAAGATGGAATTCTATACCGATCGGAAATCGATAGTTTCCTGGCTCGCCGTACCCGAACATCTTTCGGGTTGGGACAACATAGCCCATGGCGGAATTGTGTCGACGATACTTGACGAGATAATGGGCCGGGCAGTGATTGTCCTGCTGAAATCGCTTCCGATTACCAAATCCATGAAAATAGATTTTCTGAAGCCCGTTTTCGTGGGAATGGATTTGAAAGCTGTCGGCAGGGTAATCGAAAAAAGGGAACGGGAAGCCCTGCTGGAGGGAATAATTTTTGACCGGGATGGGCAAGCCTGTGCAAGAACCGAGGCGACATTCGGATTGTTTTCGATAGAGTCGATGAAAAAGCGGGGAATAATGCCCGAGCAAATCACGGCTTTATTCGAAAACCTCAGCAGCCTGGAAATATAGAACAAGCCGCTTACGAGCAGGCCCCCCGGGTCAAGGCCTCATTTCCAGCTTCTGCTCGCCCTTGGGCACGTACCATTTTATGAAGTTGTGGCCGATGCCGATCGGCGCCGGGTCGATCCCCCGGATCCTCATATCGAATATGGGCAGGGCGTCGGGGACATAAAGGAATACATAGGGCTGATCTTCGGCCAGGATCTCCTGAATCCGAAAATAGGCTTTTTTTCGTTCCTCTATGTTAAAGGTGCTCCTGCCTTTTTCAAGCAGATCGTCCATTTCCGGGTTTTTATAGGAAATGAAATTGAGTTCGTCGGGGCCCATCTTGCTGGAGTGCCAGACGTCAAACTGGTCGGGGTCCATCGAAATGGTCCAGCCCAGGATAGTTGCGTCGAATTTCCTCTTGGTGATGAACTCTTTTATGAAGGCGGCCCATTCCACAATCCTGATCTTCATCTGGATGCCAACGTCGGCCAGGCGCCTCTGCACTATTTCGGCCGTCTTCCGGCGCACCTCGTTGCCCTGGTTCGTCAGGAGCTCAAAAGCGAACGGGACCCCGTCCTTGTCCAGGATTCCATCGCCGTCGGTGTCCTTCCAGCCGGCCTCGGCCAGGAGTTCCGCTGCTTTCCGGGGGTTGTACTCGTATTTCTTCACGTTCGCGTTGTAAGCCCAGGTCCCCGGCTTCAGGGGGCCGGTCGCAGGCTGCCCCAGGCCCAGCATGACACCCTCGATGATTTCGTCCTTGTTGATTGCATAGGCAAACGCCTGCCGCACGCGTTTGTCCCTGAACAGGGGGCTGCGGAGGTTGAATCCGAGGTATGTATATGCGAACGCAGTATACCTGTACTTGTTGAAATTATTTTTGAAAAAAGTGCTCTCGGTCTGCCGCTTATACTGGAGCGGCGTCAGGTCCATTCTGTCCAGCCCCCGGGCGCGCAATTCCAGGAACATCGTTGCCGTGTCCGGGATAACCCTTATTATATAACCGTCGATATAGGGCCGCCCTTCGAAGTAATCGGGATTGGACACGAGGACGATTTTGGTACCCGTCACCCACTCCTTGAATTTATAA
This sequence comes from uncultured Syntrophaceae bacterium, assembly GCA_964556675.1. Lineage (GTDB taxonomy): Bacteria > Desulfobacterota > Syntrophia > Syntrophales > UBA4778 > JBDKTK01. The sequence goes on along the minus strand of CAZKYN010000083.1, from coordinate 11,197 downwards.
GGACCCGTCCCGATGGGGTGGCGGGCCAGCGGGGATTTTGTTATGTCCCTGCCTTCCAGAAGATGCTTGGGCAGGACAGCCGCGCCCCAGCTCATGAGGGCGGGCGCAAAAGGCTTGTCATAAGTAACCCGGAAAGTATACGGGTCAAGCACCTCGGCCTTTTTGACTTTCATGAAGTCTCCCGAGTAGGCCGTCGGGGTTTTGGGGTCGACGGTCACCTTGTAAGTATAAAGGACATCTTCGGCCGTGAAGGGGCGCCCGTCATGCCATCGGACATTTTTCCGCAAGTGGAAAGTGATGACCAGGCCGTCTTTCGATATGTCCCATGATTCGGCCAGATCGCCGACCACCTTGATATTCCTGTCATATTTAACAAGGCCGTTGAAGATCATCCCGGAGATGCTGTGGGAAGCGCTGTCACTGGCCAGCACGGGTATAAGATTGCTGGCGTCTCCGATGGAGCCTTCCACCATGATGTCTCCGTAAGCCGGGCCGGTGTCCTCGCGCGCAACTGACCCGGACTGGTTTGAGCCCGAGCAGCCGAAAAAGACGGCCGCGGCCAGTAATATGCTGATGTATTTGGATATTCCGGCAGTCATAAGGTGAAGGACTTATAAACTATTTTTCGGCTAATTGGAATGGAAATCCAGGAACTTAGATGTCGATAAGGGGAGCCTCAGGTATGTTCCAGGACAAATTCCGCCATCTCGGAAAGGACCCTGTGCCGTGCCTGGGCATGAGGTATATGACCGCACCCTGGTACGATCAGTCCCCGGGCAGGTCCTTTTACCCGGGTAACGATGCGCTCGACCTGTGCGGGAGTGCCGTATGGGTCATTCCGGCCCTGGATTGCCAGCAGCGGGGCCCGTATGGAGGGCAGGTATTCCTCAATGTTCAAGTTGCGGAATTCGGGCGAAAGCCATGTATCAGCCCAGCCGCGGAAGGCCCCCTCGGTGTTGAGTGCATGGTACCTGGCGAGCTTTTCCCTGAGTTCCCCTTTTTCATAGGAAGAGACCGCAACTCGGATGCCGTCGACAGTAACATCCTCCACAAATACATGGGCCGCTTCGGTTATGACCCCGGCCGTCCCTGCCGGGTGGACCGCCGCAAACAGCAGCGCGATGGAACCGCCGTCGCTGTGGCCGATAAAAAATGCTTTCCCGACATGACATCGCTGGAGCACTTCCGGCAGGCTCGACAGGGCTTCCTGATGGAGATACTCCACCGGCCTTTTCCCCTTTAAGGCGTCGGAGCCTCCGTAGCCCAGGCGGTCGTAAACGAGACCGGGCATTCCGGTATGTCTGCAGAGCGATTCGGGGAAATCACGCCACTGCGCAATACTTCCCAGGCCTTCGTGCAGGAAAACAAGCACAGGTCCTTTTTCTGTCCTGCCGAGCCGGCGCGCTTTCAGTCGGTTGCCGGCCGCCTTGACAAAAAAGTCTTCCACAGGAAAATCTTTCGTCATGATGCGAACATTTCCAATTATCGGCCGGGCTGTCAAGGGCAAAATCAAAATTGACGGTCAATTTACCTCATGTTAACTTCAGCGAAGGGAGGACCGGGATGAAAACCTTCAAACTTTCGACTTACAATGTGAATTCGGTGAGGTCGCGGCTCCATATAATAATACCGTGGCTCAACGAAAACCGGCCCGATGTCCTTTGCATGCAGGAAACCAAGGTCGAAGACGGCAAATTCCCCCGCGCTGAATTCGAAAACGCCGGCTATCACGTCTACTTCAGCGGGGGCAAAAAGGACAACGGGGTGGCAATCGCTTCGCTTGCCCAGGCGGCAGAGCTAATGTGCGGATTCGATGACGATCCGCCGGACAGGGATCGCCTGATCAGGGCTGCTTTTTCAGGTGTAACCGTCATAAACACATACGTGCCACAGGGTTACAAGATGGATAACCCCAAATTCCAGTATAAGCTGAAATGGTACGCGCGGTTCAGGAAATATCTGGAAGATAGTTTTTCCCCCCAGGACCCGTTGATCTGGTGCGGCGACCTTAATGTAGCGCCCGAAAACATTGACGTGCATAACCCCAAGAGGCTCCTCGGGCATGTCGATTTCAATCCGGCCGTCTGGGATTCCTTTTCATATATTAAGGATTGGGGCCTGGTGGATGTATTCCGGAAACACCATCCGGGAGAGCCGAACCAGTACACGTTCTTCGATTACCGGATACCCGGCACCGTGGAAAGGGGCCTGGGCTGGCGGGTGGACCACATCCTGGCGACTTCAAGTCTGGCAAAGAGAAGCCTGGACTGCCATATAGACATGAAACCCAGGCTTCTGGAGAAATCCTCCGACCACACCATCATGACTGCGGAATTCAAGCTCTAGAAGATTGTTTTACGGCCTTTATGATTAAGAATGGTTTTCCCGAAAATCTCAAAATCACTGCTGTTCAAAAATGCTCAAATGCAAGGCGTGCAAAAACCTAATCGCGAAGGTATAGATGAATACGTTGAGCGATGAGGCTGCAGCGCAGCATGCAGACGCCGTCCCTGCGAAAGCAGGGATGAGCGTTTTTGAACAGCAGTTCAGGGCAGGAATTTGGGGGGGAGCGTATGCCCGCCTGCAAGGCCGAGTCCGGGCACGATTATCAGTGTGGAAGTGCCGTGGGCAACCAGTTTGCCGTCCTGGTCGAAAACCGATGCCTCTCCCAGGCCCAGCTTTCTCCCCAGTTTCAGAAGTCGCCCCCTCGCAATAATGCTCCCTTTCTGCAAAGGTGAAAGATAGTTTACCTTCAGATCGACTGTCGTTATCCCCTGGTCCTCAGCCAGTTCGCAATGACCGGACCAGAAAGCCGCCGTATCGATCAGGGATGCAACGGCCCCTCCGTGCGTATACCCGAAAGCCTGCAGGTGGACCTTCCTCAAATCCATCTCGACGTCTGCGATCCGGTTTTTCAGGAGCGTGATCCGCATCCCCAGATGGGTGAAATAAGGACAGCCATTGGCAATTTCCACCACCTTTTCAACATATTCCGGGTTCAGCTTTCGCATACGGGATGTTTTATTAGTTTTAAATGGAAAATTCCAGCTAAATAGAAGGCATGCCGGATAAGCCCGGCTCGCAAGCTGAATCGGCAGCAGTTAAAAAATATAGCCTGCCCCCAGATTGAAACCGAACTGGTGGGTCCTGCTCGAGGGCTCATAAAAGAATTCTGTGAAAGGCCCGTTCCGGACGGGTACAACATCGCTCTGACCGATGGCGCTGTACTCGTACCAGGGAGTAAGGGACAGCGACCAGTTACGGCTGACGCGATACCTGATGGGGATTTCAACTACCCAGCCCGGTTTGTTGCCCAGGTCGAAAGTCGGGTCGCTCCCATAGCCGATATCGGTCAGATAAGCCGTCATCCTTCCCCAGAACATGAACCTGACAGCCGCGTTGGGCTCAACAGAGAACTGCCCGCCGAACGGATAGACGGCCCGGAGCCCGAGGGGAACATACATCCACTGATAATCCTCTCTTACGAACCCCACATTGACCTGCCCCATTTGTATTACCTCGGAATCGCCTCTTTTCCAATAGCGGTATCCGAAACCCGTGTAAGGAGAGAATATGAGGTCTCCTGATCTGAAGGTGTATCCGACATTCGCTTCGACCCTGAACAGGAACTGATTGCTGTTTGAATTGGTTATCGGCATCCCATTCTGGGTAGTGCCGTCGTATTCAATGTCTCCTGAAGAAAACTCCAGGAAGGTGCGGGCGTAAACGGACCCTGGCCTGGTCCTTGTCCAGCTGACAGCCGCGCCCGGTAGCCAGCCGGTTTCGGTGCTTTTGTTCGGGGGCGGCAAATCTTCATTGTAATCGAAATACGATATGCGGAAGTCGAGCTGGAGGAGGTTTTCGGGTGGTTGGATGGCGCCCAACTGGGCGCAGGCGGGCAAAGAAAAGCACAATGAAACCAAAATAAGGGAGGGGACAAAAAGAAAATCTAAGGGGGATTTTTTCATCGAAAAGCTCCTCCCGGGAATTGTTTTTTTACAAGCTTAGGAAAGAAAGCAGAGAAGATCAACACACTTCCAGGGCATTTTTGTTTTATTTTCTCTTTTATTCCTTCCTTGTTTCTGCTAATCCTGTTTTTTAAGGAACATGATTGATCTGAAGCACTTGGATAAAATCAATCTGAACGGCAAGCCCTTGGGTCAGAGGATTGTTGCAGCGCTTCTGCTTCTCCCCAATTACAATATTTTTGCCCGTGTCGAAATCGAGGTGGAAGGCATAGAGAATATCCCGCGGGACGAGACCGTCATTTTCGCCATGAATCACACTGACCGCTATAATTACTGGCCTTTTCAATACAAAATGTGGAAAGATAAATTTTATTTCACCACGGTCTGGGTCAAGGGAAAATATTACACGAACACCATACTTTCCCATGCTCTTGATTGTTGCAACCTGATTCCCGTCCCCTCCATGAGATATCTGGTAGAGGAATTCTATAAATTGAAATTCCGCAAGCGGCTCTTGGACAGAGATTACAGGGTGCTGAAGGACTATATCGAAGGAAAACTCAAGTCGGGGGCGGAATTAGCCAATGAGACAGGCGTCCTCATAAAGGAAAATTTCCGCGAATTCATAAGGAACTACCATGAGCAAATCATGGAAAAGGTTGCCCAGCACAGCACGAAGGCCCTGTTTGAGAAAAATCTCAACCTGATAATCTTCCCGGAAGGCACCCGCTCTCTTACACTGGCGGAAGGCAAAACGGGCCTGGCGCAACTGGCGCTGTTTACCGAAAAAAAAGTGGTGCCGGTGGGCTGCAATAATTGTGAGAACGTCTATACGGGTACTCTTCCATTTGCCAAAACGGGAAAAATAATTTATAGGGTCGGCGAACCCTTATCTGTGAAAGACAGGCTCAAGCCGTTCAGGATCAGGGAAAAATTCAAGCCCTTTTCGCCTGAATCGCAGACAAAGTTCAAAGAGCAGTTTGAAGGTGCAACCCGCGTGATCATGGAGTGCATCGGAAAAATGGTTGATGACAAATATAAGAAAACTTTTCCTGATTCTGTCCCGCTATCTTCTGAGATTGGAATTCATAAAAGATCCATTAACATATAAATAAAACCATCAAGAGGTTATAATGAGCGAGGCGTATGCGGTTGCGGTATCCGATCTGGGTGGCTATTTTCAGGGCGACCTGATCAAAATGATCCTGAGCGCGGGGGCAATGGTTCAGTTTGTCCTTGCGCTGCTTTTGCTTTTTTCGATCTTTTCCTGGGCCATTATCTTCAATAAATACAGGAGTATCAAGAATATCGAAGACGAGAACAATTCATTTCTCGATCTTTATATGAAAAGCAACAGGCTGTCCGAGATATACACGGAGGCAAGGAAATTCAAGAATTCCACAATTGCGGAAATATTTCGCGCCGGCTACACCGAACTGGGCAAGTCTGCCAGGTCCGGCAGGGGGGCGGAGCCCTCGGCGGCCGATAGCATCCCGTCCGAATTCAGGGCAATCGACAATCTCGAGAGGGCCCTGAACAGAGCGGTGGGGACTGAGAGCACCAGGATTGAAAGCGCCCTGGGGTTCCTGGCGACCACGGGAAGCGCATCGCCCTTTATCGGCCTGTTCGGCACCGTCTGGGGTATCATGCATGCATTCCGGGGAATAGGCGCAAGGGGTTCCGCAAGCCTGGCCGTAGTGGCTCCGGGCATCTCCGAAGCGTTGATAGCCACCGCGGCCGGGCTGGCCGCGGCAATACCGGCCGTCATTTTCTACAACTATTACCAGAACCGGTTAAAAAAAATGATAATGGAGATGGAAAACTTTGCATCGGAATTTCTTAATATAATCGAAAGATATCAATCCAAAGCGGGATTATGAAAAACGGCAGAAGAAGGCTCAATAATGGAGACGGCAAGCTTGTTTCCGAGATTAACGTAACTCCTCTTGTGGACGTCGTCCTTGTGCTCCTCATCATTTTTATGGTGACGGCGCCCATGCTGCAAATGGGAATAGATATCAATCTGCCCCAGGTCAAATCAAAGACTCTGGACGTCAGCGAAGAAAAGCTCGTGCTGACGGTGAATGGAAAAAAAGAAATCTATATAAACAACTACAAGACGACACTGGCCGAACTCGGCGTAAAGCTGGAAAATATATTCAAGAGCAGGGTTGAGCGGGAAGTTTACATGAGAGCCGATAAAGAAGTACCTTATGGATTTGTTGTACAGGTTATGTCTGAGGTCAGGAAGGCAGGGGTGGACAAACTCGGCATGATCACCGAACCGCCCAGGGAGCCCTGATATGTCATCCGGCAAAATCCGGCGCAATGCCGGCAGGGCTGATGCCGGCATCAACAAAATGCTGGTAATTTCGTTCGTTGCCCATGCAGTTTTTATCTCGGCCATGCTGTTTTCGGCCAACCTGCCGTCCAAGAAGATCACTTTCGGGCCCGTTTATGACGTCAATCTTGTCAGTGCTCCCGTTTCTGTCATGAAGCCCGTCTCAGCGATATCCAGGGAGATCAACTCGGCCCCAAAGGCGCAGCCAGTAACCCTGAAGAAACAGGATTCGGTTGTCGTTCGCAAGGAGGACAGGTCGCAGATACAGCGCGCCATTGATGACGTGCGAAACAGGGTTAATTCCAATCCGGCCCCCCAGCCTCAGGCAAAGGCGCCTGCTTCGGCGGGGTCTTCCGGCGCAGTAAGCTCGTCCCAGATGAATGCCTACTACGCCATAATCTGGTCGAGAATCAAGTCCCAGTGGGCGCTGCCGCGCGGGATACTGCAGAGCGACAACCTGGAAGCCGTTATCGATGTCAAGATCCTGCGGGATGGAACGGTAAATAGGCTTGAAATAGAAAAGTCCTCAGGGAACCGCTATTTCGACCAGTCGGCCATCAAAGCCGTCAGGAAAGCCAGTCCCTTTCCGGCCCTGCCCGCCTGGATCCAGGATACAAGCGCGGAATTCGGAATAAAATTTCATTCTTCGGAAGGCCGTTAAATGAGAAAATCCTTTTTGATCAGATTGTTTTTTGCTGTCTCCCTCTGCCTGGGAGTTTCCTCCGGCGCCGCTGAGGCAAAAGTATACATCGACATCGATTCCCCGATGATCCAGAAGTTTCCCATTGCCGTGGCGGATTTTTTGAACCGGGGGGGCGCGCCTGCAAAGGGCGAGGACTACTCAACCCGCATGTCCGGAGAATTGAACAGGGCGCTGCAGATAACAGGCTATTTCAATATCCTGGACAAAAGGGCCTTTCTGGAAGATCCGCGAAGCTCCGGCATAACGGCAGACAAAATAAGGTTTACGGACTGGACCGCAATCGGGGCGGAATCGCTCATTAAAGGAGGTTATTCCAACTCCGGCGCAAACATGACATGCCAGTTCCGCCTTTTTGACTGCGTCTCCGGCAGGCTCCTGTTAGGCAAGGAGTACAACGGCAGAACCCAGGACTGGAAGGAAATGGCATACAAGTTCGCCGGGGAGGTGGTCCTGGCCATGACGGGAGAAGCCGGCATTTTTGATACTAAAATCGCCTTTTCCGGCAGAAAGGGAAAGGCGACGGAAATATACCTGATTAATTTCGACGGGTCCGGGTTCGAAAAGATAACCCGGGCAAACTCTCTCACGATCAGGCCCCAATGGGGCTCCAGCGGCAAGGAGATTTGCTACACATCATACAAGGACGCCAACCCGGATTTGTACGGGGTAAACCTGACGAACAGGAAAGAGCGGAAGATTTCCCGCTACATGGGGCTCAACCTGGCGGGGCCCTGGTCTCCGGACGGGCGCTATATGCTGTTGACCTTGAGCAAGGACGGTAATCCTGAAATTTACCGGATGGACACAAAAACCTCGACATTAAAACGGCTGACCTTTGATTCTGGTTCCGATGTGTCGCCCTGCTGGTCTCCGGACGGCTCCCAGATAGCATTCGTGTCCGATCGCGGGGGCTCTCCGCAAATTTACGTCATGAACTCGGACGGCAGCAATATAAAAAGGTTAAGTTATGAAGGCAATTACAATACTTCCCCGTCGTGGTCGCCGAAAAGCAGGAAAATAGCATACGAAAGCCGGCGCGGCGGATCTTTCCAGATATGCACGATGAACGAGAACGGCGGCAGGGTAATGCAGGTGACGGCGAACGGCTGGAATGAATCGCCCTGCTGGTCGCCGGATGGGCGCTATCTTGTTTTTACGAATAAGTCCCGCGGCAAGGCCCGCCTTTACGTCGTTAACGCCAACGGCTCGAATTTGCGGGTGCTCCACGAGGGACTCGATGCATACAACTACACATCATGGTCGCCCCATCTAAATTTGTATTGAACTTTTTTGATGTTGTGTTATGGTTTGATGAATTTTTACAGATGTTTAAGTTGAATTTAATTCTAAGAAAGGAGATCTAGAATGAGGAATTATCGAGTGATTACTGGTCTTTTTATTCTTTTCATCTCGATCACGCTCGCGTTTTCGATCGGATGCGCAAAGAAGGGAGCGGTTGCTGTTTCAGAAGAGAAGCCGGCTGCCGCGAAGACCGAGGCTGCCGGCCAGGCACAACAGCAGAAAGCCGCTGAAGACACTGCCAGGCAAAAGCAGCAGCTGGCACAGGCGGAGAGGACAAAGATAAAGGAAGCTGAAGCTGCGGTTTCCCCAATTGCCGGATTCGATTACATTTATTTTGATTATGATAAATTTAATGTGAAGCCGGAATTCAGGGGCACACTGAATAAAATCGCCGATTGGCTCAAGAAAAATGACGGCTACAATGTCAGGATCGAGGGCAATTGCGACGAGAGAGGCACCGCCGAATATAACCTGGCGCTCGGAGAAAAAAGGGCCAACAGCGCCAAGGATTATCTTGTCAAATTGGGTATCGACAAAAATAAGATAAACACGATAAGCTACGGTAAAGAGAAGCCGGTTGACCCGGGGCACAATGAGGAAGCCTGGGCGAAAAACCGCAACGATCACTTTGTAGTTTACAAATAATGTTTTAAGGGTTGAAAACCAGTTACAGTGAAAAGATTTTCAGCAATATATATCTGTCTCTTTTTCCTGCTGTCTATTTTTGGCTGTGCGACATCTTCTGATGTCAAGCGGGTTGAGCAGGGCTTTGACAGGAAACTGGCCTCCTTGAAAGAGGATAATGCCAGGCTTTTGAAGGAAGTTTCTGAAGCGAAAAAGAACACGAATGCCCTGCAGAAGAATCAGGCTGAAAGCGGAGCTGATTTGATAGAGCTCAGGGACAATGTGCAGAAACTCCGGGGGGCAATGGACGAGCTCCGTAAAGAGCTCGCCGGTTTGAGAGCGGAACGCAAGGAGAAGGATGCGAAAATAAACGAGCTTTCTCTGCGGATCCACTTCCTCGAAAACTATATCGGCATCGGGAAGAAAGGCGATATTTCAGAATCGGCCTTTTCCGACCGACCCGCAGTTGCCGCCGGCAGCAAGGACGGAATATACTCGTCCGCGCAAAAAGCTTTCAAAGAGGGGCGATATGAGGAATCGCGCCGGGATTTTCAGAAGTACCTGGAGATGTATCCCAAGGCCGAATACGCTGACAACGCCCAGTTCTGGATAAGCGAATCTTATTATGTGGACGGCAAGTTTGAAAAGGCTATCCTGGAATACGAGAAGCTTCTCAAGGCATACCCGGGCAGCGATAAGGTGCCGGCGGCTATGATGAAACAGGCCTTCTCGTTCCTGAAAATAGGGGACAGGTCGAGCGCCAAGCTGCTGCTGCAGCAGGTGATAAAAGATTATCCCGACACCAACCAGGCAAGGATGGCCCGCACCAGACTTCAGGAAATCAGATAACGACATCAAAAAGTACAGGCTGTTAAGAATGTCCTGACGGGCATTTTTAACAGCCTGTGTTTATCTTCCACTTATTATTCGATAAAAATCGGTTCTATGCCGGGCGGGACTGCCAGATCATAGGTGTCAGCGTCCTCCGGGCCGTGCAGAAAGTCCATATCGCTGTATCTGATCAGGACCCTTTTTTCATCTCCTGTAATTATCTCTATTGTCCCCGGGACAGAAGACCCCTGTATATTCCGGAAATCGCCGTAATAGATGCTGTACGTGTTGGGGCCGGGGATCTCCATTCTAACTGGATGTCCAGACGAGCGGCTTATCCAGAGAGACCTGATCTTTTTGTTTCCCGAGTAGAAATCAAACTTGTACGCCCCGTCATCCAAAAAGGCCTTGATCGAAATCCCGGATGAGAACGCCGAAAGGGGAATGCCCCCACGCAGCAGAGGCACCAATTCGGAAGGAGCGATGGAAACGGGGATTATCAGCGACATTCCCTGCTGGGGGGAGGAAATGTAAAATTTTGCCTGCCGGGCAAAAAAGACTTTCATGCGGGTGCGGTTCAGGGTGAGCAGCACATCGGGAGTGCCGAACACCGGAATGGTCTCCAGGCGTAAATAATAGGGATCGTGGGCAAGTATGGCGGCCTTTGTCGTATACGTCCCCTGCGGCGATTCCATTCGGATGGAAGCGACAGCCCGAAATGTCTGATCCGGATGAGTGCTGCGACGGATCTGCTCGAGCAGGTACCTGGGGTCGGAAATCTGCGCCGGGGGAAGCGCCTTGGGAGCGCAGCCCGCCGCAACGGCAATGAATGCAAAACACATCGCCAGGAAGATGTTTTTCGCGCCGCACATTGCTTTTACCTTTAAAATCCGCTGATCAGCTGTTCGATTTTTTTCTGAAGGCCCTGGTTTGTCGGGTTCAGTTGCAGGGCCTTCTTGTAAGCTTCAACGGCCTCCTTTTTCTGTCCCGATTTTGCCGACGCGTCGCCCAGGTGCTCAAGGACTGTAGGATCGTCCGGCAGCAGGGCGGCGGCTTCGCGGAGGTACTTTATTGCCATATCGAATTTATCCTGGCGGAAATAGAGCCAGCCCAGACTGTCGATTATATAACCGCTCTTCGGCTTTAAATTGTGCGCCTTGTTGATCAGTTCTTCAGCCTTGTCCAGGTTGACGCCGCGCTCGACATAGCTGTACCCGATGAAATTCATTGCGTCTGCATTGTTCGGGTCGATTTTCAGGACCTTCTCCATTTCCTTGATGCTCTCGGGAATGCGGTTCATTCCTTCGTAAACGGCGCCCAAGCGGTAATGCAGGTCGGGGTTGTTCGGAAAAAGGGAGAGCCCTTTATTTACAATTTCCTCGGCCTCCTTGAATTTTTTTTCATCCTGGTAAAGGTAGTAAAGATAGG
>CAZKYN010000082.1:0-13011 GCA_964556675.1 uncultured Syntrophaceae bacterium | reverse complement strand
TGAACACCGGCCGCAGGCGCGTGTAGCCCGGCGTGTCAACGTTGGCTATGTTGGATCCCGTGACATTGATGGCGGACAGATGGCTTAGGAGGGCCTCTTTCGAACAATTGAGTATTTTGGTTACGTCACCCATGCCCCGCCCCCTATCCTTCCGTCCGGAGCAGCCGGCCGTTGCGGCTGAGCGTATTCATCCTGCCCGTCTCCAGGTACCCGGTGCCAGGGGAAAGCAGGTCATTGATGAAATGGATCGAATTCCGGACAAAGACGAGCGATGTGTCCAGCAGCAGTTTATTATTTTCATTACGTTCCTGGATTTCCCTGAGGAGAGGGGAAAGGATGCTCCGGGACTCACGGATCAGCCTGCCGCGGGCCTCATCGGCAGCCAGGGCAAGCATCGAAAGGTTTACGCCCTGTTCCGGTTTTCCCAGGGCGGCGGCAATTTTCTTCACTATGCCGGAACGGACTTCCTCGAGAAGTTTGGCCTTGAGGATCAGGGTCTCTTTCCTGGCGTTGCTCTCGTATATGCTGTCGAGCGACGGCTTCAGGAGGATGCTTTTCTCCCGGACGACGGTATCGAGAACGCACCTGTACACCTCTATTTCCCGCTGCAGCAGTTCGATCAGCGAGTCGAAGAGGCTCTCGAGGTCCTGCTCCATTGATATTTCAATACTGTTCATATTGCTGATGTTGTTCATATCCTGGCACCTGAGGTTTCCACTGGGTCCGGGGGCCCGCCGAAGGCCTCCGTGAGTTATTCACGCCCCGGTTTTCCCGGGGCAGCCCGATGTCGCGAGCGGGAAGCGGTTGTTGCCTGCAGGCTTGAGGTGAGGAACTACTGGAGGAAAATTTATCTGCCTGCCTGATCGAAGAAATCCTCGATTATCCTGTCGGCGATCTCTGCTCCGCTTACGCTGTATTCCCCCTTCCCGATCCGCGCCTTCAGGTCGTCGACCTTGTCCTGGCGGACCTCGGGGAGGTTAGCGACAGCACTCTTCAGTTTTTGGATGTCTTTTGCCGTGGCAGATATATTCACTTTCTCGTCAGGAGCCGCTTTTTCTTCCACCTTTTTATCAGGCCTGCCCCCGGTTTTGAGGTTGTCCTGATATTGCCTGAGGGCGCTTATCAAGGTGGCGTCTTTATCTTCTATCTTCATATTTCCGGACTCCTTGGGTCTTCTCTTTCTACCAGACTAGATCGGCATCAAGACCTAAAACTTTAATCTAACCTCCTTATTTTAGCAGATTTTTGCATCTCAGCCGCATAAGCTGTTGACCCGGCTGCGTTTCCCGTCTTTCCGTATCTGCGTCCGCCCGCGCTCAACTGGTCGTACAGGACTTTCTGCAGACCCAGGCTGCCGCCTTTCCTTTCGGCCGCTTTTTCGGCTATCTTCTGGTCCAGCATCATATTGAATGTGTCCTTTCCGGGCATGTTGCCGAACAGCCCGGATTGGGGGACCGATTTGCGCATGGTCTTGAGCATGTAATAGACCATGAAGGATTCAAATGCGGCGCAGGCCTTGCGGAGTTTCCTGTCCTCCTCTTCCCTGTTTTTGCCGGCCGGCCCGGCCGGTACAGACGTCCCCGCGCCGGTCCCGGCGGGGGTCTCTGACGGTTTCCGAAGGGCGGCGGAGTCCATTACATTATCCGGAGATCGGCCTGGAGTCCCCCGGCAGCCTTGATCGTCTGCAGGATGGTGATCAGGTCGCGGGGTGTGGCGCCGATCGCGTTGAGGGCCCGGACGACATCCTGAATTGTGACGCCTTGCGGGACCACGAGCATGCTTTTCTTTTCCTCCTGGACTGCGACCTGGGTCTCAGGGGTGACGACTGTCTGGCCTCCGGCCCCCATTACGACGCCGGCATTCGGGCCCCTGCCCTGGTGCGGCCGGGCCTCCCCGATTGGCGCGGAGGGCGCGAACGGAAGCGGCTGGGACACTTTCTTGTCTTCCTTTATCTCTATGCTGAGATTGCCGTGGGCCACAGCGACAGTGGATATCCTGACATTCTCGCCCATGACAATAGTTCCTGTTTTTTCGTTCATGACCACGATGGCCTTCGAATCGACCGGAACGTCCAGGCCCTCCATCCGGGAAACCAGTTCCACGACGCTGCCGCTGTAGGTATCGCGGAGGGAAACTATCACAGTCCCGGAATCCTCCAGTCTGGCTTCAACTTCCTTGATCTGCGCGTTAATGAGGGCGGCCAGCCGCGTTGCCGTCGTGAAGTCGGACTGGAACAGGCTCACCGAAAGGTTCCTGTTCTTTTCAAAGTCATAGCCCAGTTCCTTTTCCACCAGCGCGCCGTTTGCTATGAATCCCGCGGTCGTGTGGTTCTTCGAAACGCCCCCTCCCGCCGCTCCGCCGGCCGAGAATCCTCCGAGAGTGATGGGACCCTGCGCGACCGCGTACACGACCCCGTCGGCGCCCCGCAGGGGGGTCATGATGAGGGTCCCGCCGCTTAAGCTCTTGGCGTCGCCGATCGATGAGACCTCCACGTCGATTTTCTTGCCGATCTTGGCAAAGGGGGGAAGCTTGGCCGTGATCATGACCGCCGCTACGTTATCGGCTTTCATGTTTATTTTTTCCTTCATTGAGATCCCCTGGCGGCTCAACATGTTGGAAAGGGTCTCTCTCGTGAAGCCGTTCTTCACGTCATCTCCCGTCCCCGCCAGGCCGACCACGAGCCCGAAGCCCACCAGCTGGTTGTCTCTGACTCCGCCGATTCCGGCAATGTCCTTGATCCGGGCGGCCGGGACATCGGCAGCCTGGCCGGCCAGGAAGACCGCGGCAATCACAAGAGCAGTCAGGACCTTCTTCATTGCATTGCCCTCATAAATTCTTTGCGACGAATTTGAAATCTCGAAGAAAATGCGCGTCGAATCATCTTACAAACGCCTCCTGATTAAAACGGCCACACCCAGTCCAGGACCCGGGTCGCCCATCCCGGGTGCTGCTTGTCGTCCACAACTCCCTTGCCGGTGTAGATGATCCGCGCATCCGCGATATTGGACGAGAAGATAAGGTTATCGGTGCTGATATCTTCCGGCCTGATGATACCCGTTATTATTATGAACTGGTCCTCGTTGTTGACGGTCAGCTGCCTCTTGCCCTCGATAACCATGTTGCCGCTGTTCAATATTTTTATGACCCTGGCGGTGACTCTGCCCGAGAGGGTGCCCACGCGGCTGGTCTCCCCGTCCCCTTTCAGGGAATTCGAAGACGTGCCGCTGAGCGCGTACTTGGACAGGATGGTCCTGTCGGGCCCTATCTGGTAAATCCCCCCGATACCCGCCGCCGTGCTGCCGTCGCGGCTCGTGTTGGTCGAGGCCGTATTGGCGCCGGCGGATGCCTCGTCGAGCTGGATTGTAACTATGTCGTTGACGTACCTTGCCTTCTTGTCGGAGTACATATTGTTCCCCAGGTTTTCCCCGGGCCAGATCGTCCCGGCCGGCCGGATTATCTGCGGCTCGCTGTAGACCGGCGGAGTATTGGTCTGGTTGTAAAGGTTCCTGGCGCAGGCCGAAAGCAGGACGGCCGCTCCCAGCAGCATGAACAATAACGGGCGCCCGCGAAATTTTCGGTTTTCCATTTTTCCCTTCTCCACGACTTAAAACTCCACTTTCACGACTGACGGCTCGACCACCCGGGCGTAAACCATTTTGTTGGAAGACGTGTTACGCACCCTGATTACGTCATTGCGGCCGCCGTCTTCTTCAGCAAGCCCGACCGAGAGGATCCTCATCGGGCCGTTCTCCAGGATTATCCTCACGAGTTTGCCGCGCTTTACCAGGACGGAATTCCTGACCATCCCCCGGCTGATCTCCGAATTGGGCCTGATGCCCACGGCGGCGCGCTTTCCGATGATCTCGGCGGGATCGGTTATCGAGCTGGAAGGCAGGCGGGTGAACCAGCGGCCCGCAATCTTTATATCCCCCTTCCCGATTTCCGCATCCCTCTCGATGGCCCGGGCCGAGACCGGCATATCCAGCATCACTTCTATCCTGACCCGGACCGGCTCTTCCCTGATCAGGCTGTCGTCCTGGAAGAACAGCACCTTGAAAATCGTGTCCCCGATATACTCCTCGCTGTGGCCCGACCGCACCTCGTAATTGACCCTGCCGCCCGCGTAAGGAACGTCCGGCGCCCCCGTGGGGAACAGGACATGGACGCTGTCCCTGTCCCAGGGCATGTGCTTTTCTATGTAGTCCTTTACCGCGGACCTGATCGTCGCGCCCTTTATAATGCCGGACCCCGCTCCCGTCCTCGCAACAGCCCCGGCGAAGTCCGGCAAAAGGAGGGAAACCGAAAGCGCCAGGGCGGCGAAGGCCGCAATGAGCGAGGGCATGGTCCTGTTCGGAATCATATTCACTTTACCTCTTGAGGTTGGCGATTATCTGCAGCATCGAATCGGCAGTCTGGATCGCCTTACTGTTGAGTTCATAAGCCCTCTGGGCCTCGATCATATAGATCATCTCCTCGACCGAGCTGACATTGGACATCTCCAGGAAATTCTGGGAAATGGTCCCGTACCCCGTCTGCCCCGCCGTGCCCGTGCTCGCCGTGCCCGAGGCGTCGGTCACGTCAAAGAGGTTCCGGCCCAGGCTGGCAAGCCCCGAGGGGTTGACGAACTTCGCGAGTTCCAGCTTGCCGCTGGAGAGCTTGTTGCCGTTGGTGTCCATGCACGTCCAGGTGCCGCCGCTGTCCATGGTGAAGGTGACGGTATCCGACGGGATCGTGACGGCGGGCATCAGTTTCAGCCCCTCGCCCGTGCACAGCACCCCGTCCTTGTTTTTCTTGAAGTTCCCGGCGCGCGTGTAAACGGTGCGCCCGTTATCGTCGATCTGGAAAAAGCCGTCTCCCTCGATGGCCAGATCAAAGGCATTCCCGGTCTGGACATAGTCGCCCTGAGTAAAAAGCTTCTGGACCGACGAGAGCTTCGACCCCATCCCAATCTCAATGCCGACCGGGATCTGGTTGCCCATTGAGTTCTCAGAACCGGCCTTTTTCTGGACCTGGTACATGAGATCCTGGAATTCCGCCTTGGATTTCTTGAAGCCGACAGTCCCGAGGTTGGCCAAGTTGTTCGCCGTGATATCGAGAGATGTCTGCTTCGCTTCCATCCCTGTCGCTGCTGACCATAAAGCCCTTATCATCGCACTGCTCCTTGCCTGGAATTAAACCGGGATCAAGCCAGTTTCCCGACCCTGGCGGCCGCCATCCTGTCCTGTTCGCCGATTGTCAATATTACTTTCTGATACGTTTCGATGGACCTCTGGAGATCGACAAGGTCGATCATCTCCCTGAGCGCCTGCACATTTGAGAGTTCCAGGTGGCCCGACCTGATTTCCGGGTCCCTGATCTGCCGCTGGCCGGCCGTGCCGGGGTCGGAGAAGATACAGCTCCCGTTGCGGACCAGGTTCTGGGGAGAGTCGAACGCGACCATTTTCACGCGCCCCGCAACCGCCCCGTCCACCCTGATTTCGCCGCTGTTGGAGACCTCGATGTCACGCCCGTTGACAGTGATCGGAGTAGTGGCCGTGCTGAGCAGCAATTCACCGGACTGGGTTACGATCTGGTTTTTGGCATTGAGGGTGAAGCTTCCCTTTCTCGTGTAGACTTCGCCTGCGGCGCCCCGGACCGCGAAGAACCCCTCGCCCTCTATTGAAAGGTCCAGGGCGTTGCCGGTGTTCTCCACCGGGCCCTGGGCATGATTTATATGGTTCTTTGTCGAATACTCGAACTTGCCCGGCGTTTTCAGGTTGTTGAGAAGGGAATGGAAAACCCGCTCCGATTTGAACCCAGGGGTCTGGATGTTTGCTATATTGTGGCTTACCGCATCGAGCCGGGGCGAGAGCCTTGTTGAGGCGTCGACCACCGTATATAAGCCCAGTCCTTCTGCCATTGCTGTCTCCCCGACAAATTTCTTTCATAAGGAGCAATATGCGTACCATGCCGGGAAAGGAGCCTGCCTCCGGCTGAAAAACTCAAATAATCAAGGACTTGTGCCCACCGGGAGCGTCTTCCCGAAACCAGCGGGGGAGAAGGGCGGGATGCGGGCGGACGGGAGAAGGAAAAATTTTCCCTGCAGGTGGAAAGTTTTATCCCTGGAAAAGTAATGGTAGGGCAACCGGCAATGCGCCTCGGCGCAGCGGGATACGGGCGTCGCGGTGTTTTTAAACGCCGCCTTGATTAGTCAATGCCCCATATCCTCTTGTAGCCATAGTACAAGATGAGTTGTTTCGATAGCCGATGACGTTTCCTCAAGCCGTCCGTCAAACCGAAAAGCAGATGAATATGCGCCACTTACATACAAAAGGCGGCGGCCATCCGCAAAAGACGGCTTATCTCCACGTCTATATGCAAATTTATGTTGCTAATTGTACGTTATAGTTGTAAGTAAGCCTTTGTCTTACAACATGCAGGAAATGATCAGCATTAACAATAGGAGGTTATTTGACATGAAAAAGACCAGGATACTGATAGTCGACGACGAAAAGGATTTCCTGTATTTTCTGAAACACAATCTCGAGAAAACGGGCAAATATGAGGTCCGGGCAATAAACGACCCTTTTACGGCGCTGACGTCGTTGAAAAACTTTAAACCGGACCTGGCTGTACTGGATATCATGATGCCCGAAATGGACGGCGGCGAACTCGCCTGGCGGCTCGCGAGCAGGGAGGAAACCAAAAACACGCCCGTGATATTCCTGACGGCCCTTCTTAACAGCAGGGAAGAGCGGGCCAATATCAATACCAGGCGTGAATTCATTTCCAAGCCGGTCACCGTCGATGTACTCATGAGGAGGATAGAGCGCGCGCTTGCAGCCGGCCAGGGCAATGCCGGCACTCCTTGCTGAACAGTTGAGCAGGGCGAATCCGAAGGATATGCCTCTCTCAAAAGAGGCGCCGCACCGCCTGCCGGGCCCGCATAAGCCATTGCCGGCGCTGCGCGGCCGAACTCGTCACGACGACGCTGAAGGTTTCGCGATAGAAGTTATCCACGCCGCACAAACCGAAAATGCAGTTTTTCCAGAGCGTTTCGAGGGGGTCGCCGAAAACCCGGGCTTCTCTTTCCGGGGGCGTATTGGAAGTGTTGAACACGCAGGCGGCTTTCGCCTTGAGCAAGCCGGCCGGGACGCCCTCCCCATCATCTCCCTCCTCGAACTTATACGCGGCGCCGGGGCGCACAACCCTGTCGACCCAGCCTTTGAGAATTGCCGGAGGCTGGCCCCACCAGTTGGGATGCACGACAACGATGCCTGCCGCGGAGGCAATCTCCCGGCAGTGGGCCGCCACCACCGCTGGCAGGGAGGCATCCGCGGGTATCTCACCCGCGGGGAGCACCGGATCAAAAGCCTCGGCATATAAATCATGAAAAGATACCGGATGCCCGCCGGCCTCCAACTCGGACACAACCGCCTGGGCAATCGCGTGATTGAAGCTGCGCGGGTCGGGGTGGGCGAGGATGACGGATATGCTCATCTTTTAATCTTCCTTACCGACGAGGATGCAAAGCATGAAGCGGCATGGGATAATGCAGGGGCAAGGGAATAAAGCGAATCTCCCGCCCATCAAGGCCGCCTCTGGCGCTCGTTCAGCGAGTAGACAAACGCGAGGACTTCCGCAACGGCCCGGTAAAGCTCGACAGGAATCTGCGAATCGAGGTCGAGGCGCGACAGCACCTGGACAAGGGCGGCGTCCTGGCGCACCGGGATGTTATGCTTCCTGGCGAGGCTGATGATCTTTTCGGCAATTACTCCCGAACCTTTGGCAGTAACGACCGGGGCGGCATCCTTTTTGGGGTCGTACTTAATTGCCGCGGCAACTTTGGGTTTGCTCTTGTCCATATTTATTTCCGAAAGCCGTTCAAAAGCAGTCTGTCACTTTTAAGGGCATGTTAAAAATGGCTTGCAGCGATTTTGACAAATTTTTTGAGCACCATTTTTAATGAGTGGAGCGGCCGCAATTGTCATGAGCAAAAGTTATTTTTAAAATGACCTTGAGCGCAACGCAGAATATGAGCCTTTTTCAACAGCGTTCCAATCAATTAGGCTGTTCAAAAACACTTAGATGCAAGGCGCGCAAAAACCGGATCGCGAGGCGTATATACTAATACGTTGAGCGATTCGGTTTGCAGCGCAACGCCGCAGATGAGTGTTTTTCAACAGCCTCATCAAGCGAACAGGCTCAGCGATTCCCCTCCCCCCAGCCGTTCGTTCAAACAGACCTGGTTTTCCCGGCGGATATTTTCATCGGTTATGCACCCCAGGCTCGAGACGCTGCACCCGGCCGCTTCCAGCGATTCCCTGAGGGCGTCGAGCGCTCCCGTTACCAGTTCCCGGGCGCCGCTGCTTTCGCAGCGGAAAAGGCAGCCGATTCTGCCCTCCGCGAGAGAAGCCTCGACCCGCATAGCCCCCAGCCGGTCTAATTCGAGCAGCAGCATGATCTTTTGGGACGTCCCTTTTTTCGCCGGGTCTTCGCGCCCGTCGCCCTCGATAATCAAGTGGGCGGTCCCCCTGTTTTCCGGGAATACGATCGGCGTCTGGAAAGCGCCCGGCCCCTCGGAATCCTGCATCGCCACATTGGCGACCTGAAGCGCCTCGATGTTCTTTATCCCGGAATCCGCCAGGGCCGCCAGGGTTTTGAGCGCGGCGCGTTCTGCAGAGCCCGGGGAGACGCCCTCTTCCGCCTGCACGAGCTGGGCAATTTCCGCCAGGGCGCGCTTCAAATCCGGCCGTTCCTGCAGGTCCCTGACGGCATCCCTTCCGCCTTCCATGGCTTTCAGGATGTCGCTCTCGAGGGTGAGGCCGAGGTCCCGGGCATAGTTCCTGATCCAGTTGTCGTCCCGGCTCCCGCTGTAATGCAGGCGCTCGACCAGGGCCAGGAGCCGGGCGGCGCTCTCGGCCGGAAGCTTTGCAATCAAGAGGTCCCGGACACTCTGGACGGCTTTTAACGTATCCTGCGCGTCTGGCGTATTTACTGCTTTAGCGGCATACGGTGTGTTTTGAACCGACTGGACATTTTGGATAACTTGAGCCCCCGGGCTGTTTTGTATTGCAGGGGCGTTTGACGCTGGTTGAGAATTCTGACGGCCCTGGACCAGCCTGGCATTGTCAACAATCCGGACGTTTACAGCATCCTGAAGGCTTCCGGCGCCTTGCGGAGTCCGGGCACTCTGGCTGGTTTGCGCGGTTTCGGAAGCCCGCAAGCCTTGAGGGGATTGGGCCGAACCGGGATTTCTCGCCGGTTCGGGGTTCCGGCCGGCCCGGCTGTTTTGCGCGGTTTCACTAATGGGGCCGCCGGAAGCCGGCTTCCCGTCCCCGGAATTCTGGGCGGCGGGCGCATCTCGCAGGTCCCCGGGCTTCAGGGACTCGAATTTTTCCGCAAGAGAGGCGAGCAGGTTCCTGATCCCGTCAGGGTTGGCACGCTGCCATTTCAGGTATTCGTTTATAACGGCCGACCGGCTTGACGCCTCCGCCCGGCCCTCCGGCAAAGCATTGACCAGCGCCAGCCTTATGTCCGGAGCAGTCCTTTCGACCCTGGCGGTTATCTCCGCCCCGCTTGCAAACGAGAGGGACGATTCCGCTATGACGGGGGTGTCCTTGATCAGGACGATGTACCTGCCGGGTCCAATATTTTCCAGGATTCGGGCCGGGACAATTTCACCCTGCTCCAACGCGGGGAAAGCCCCGATCGCTTTCGCGGGCGTCTGCCGGCTTTCCAGGCCCTTTGCAAACTTAAGCTGCTGTTCGAGGATCTGCACCCTGATCGCGATATCGATCCCGGAGGGCATCAGTTAAACTCGTTCCTTTTGCGGCCCAGCTCGAGGACCAGGCTGATTTCCGCTTCCGTCAGCTCCGATTTTTCGATAATTTCTGATTCGGACATGCCCTTGCGGGCCATCTCGATTATGGCCTGGTAGTCGCCGGAATGGGTCGCGTCCTGTCCCGCTGATGCCGGAGCGCCCTGACCTTTATCCTGGCCGTTGCCGCCCTTTTCCAAGCCCGGTTCCCGGCCTTTTTCAGGGACAGCGGGCTGGGCTTTTTCGGCGGGTACAGGCTCGGCGCGGACCGCGCCGGCCGCGGGCCGCTGCTGCGGAGCGGCGGGACGCGGCGGGGGAATCTCGGTTTTTTTCACGCCCGCGCTCCTTCCGGCGCGCCGCAGCTCTTTTTCCTCCACCTCGCAGACCGCCTCCCGCAAGGCCCTGCGGCTCTCGTCCATGGCCTTTATCAGGTGGGCCGTCGCCGCCTGTGATTCAGAGATGAGCCTTTCGAGCTCGGCCACGGTCTCTTTGTCCACCGGCACGGGCGGCGGGCTCTTTTTCCACGAACCCCGGCCGACTATCGCCAGCAGGAAAATTACCGCGACAAAGAGGACGATATCGCTGATCAACTGAAGGGCTAAAAGGAATTGTATGCTCACGTTCACACCTTGATGTCTATATGGATGACCCCGGAACGGCCCTCGTTTCCCACCTGGGACTGCATGCCGGGCTTTTCGCCTGATTCGCCTGGCTCAACAGGGTTTTTGTTCTGCTCCCCTTTTCGGGCCCCCTTGCGCTTTTCCTCTTCTTTCTTTTGGCCTATTCGGGCCTTTTCCGTTTCCTCGGAGTTGTGCACGTTTTCTTTCTGGAGCTTTTTCTCCTCGCCTATCTGGATTTCCAGATAACGCTGCTGCATATCCGGGTGCTGCTGCTGTGTCTGTTGCACCCTTTCCACGGAGTTTGTCTGAAGAAAAACCTGTTTGACGTCAATTCCCCTCAGCATAATAGTCCCCGCTCTGTTCCTTTATCCCGTTAACGGCAAGGGCCTCATTCCTTCGCCACCGGCGCAGTTATGCTGAGCACCTGGAAATCGCCCTCCCGGGATTGCGCCGTCTCGATCCCGTGTCTGTTAAAGACGGGCAGCATTTCCGCATACCCGGCGAAATCCTTGAAGGCCGACTTCCGGGCCGGGCCGGACCACCTGAACTCCACGACGACGCGCCCGTCGCGAAACATCGAAGCCAGGTGCAATTCCCTGCGTTTTCCGGCCAGCGTGCGGCTGACTATATTTTGAAATATGGAACCCAGACAGAAGGAGATCTCGGCCGCCACACCCTTTATGTCCGGCACATCGGAATCAAGCCGGATATTCTTCTGCACGTTGTGCTTGAAATCAAGGTTGAAATCCAGGAACTTGATTTCAGTCTCCAGCAGCCTGGAAACATTAATCTTCTGCGGATACTGGTTGTTGAGGGCGTAAAATTTTTCGGAAATGGTCAGCAGCAGCCCCGAGAGCCTGTCGGCCTCCTGGCAGATCAGGCCCACATCGTTGCTTGTCATCCTGCAAAAGTCCCGGTCCCGGAAATCTTCCACATTTTTGAGTTGTTCGTCTATTTTTCTCTTCAGCAGCCTGGCCCTTCCCACTATGCCGTTGAGGGGGTTGGCGAAATTGTGGATTATGCCCGGGACGATCACGTCCGCCAGCATCTGTTCAAAACCGTCCTGTAACCCGGACTTCTTTCTGGTCATCTGCCGTCCAGCCGCCTTGGATCTATAATCATGTTCTGGAGCATCCTCCATGCCTGATCGACTTTTTCCTGCTCGGGGTCTCCGGCCTGCTCCTTCGTTTTTCCGGTGGAATAAATAACGACGCTGTTGCCTTCCCTGTCCTTGATTTCCCGGGAGCCGATCCGGTCCGCGGGGTTCTCGGCCGCTTCCCTCTCCTGCTGGATCATCATCCTGATCGTCCGGTCTTCAACTCCGGCTTTCTTGAGCTGCAGCACCTGCTCAGGCGTAAGTGCATAGCTGATCCCGGCAAAAAACGCAACTGCAAGCATCGCTCCGATCGCCGCGGACTTCATAATACCCCCTTTGCTCGATCTGATGCTGTGGACATGGTCACAGGATTGTAAACCTCGTAAAATATACGCTGGTAATGAAGTTCTCCCCGTAAATGCCGTTCAATTCCGTTTTCAGCTCGCCGGCAAACTCCTGTTTGAACTTCGGCAGCCTGACCTGCTCCGCCCGCCTCTGCTTGAACTTCCGGTAGATCGCCCGTCTCAGGTCTGTTCTCTGCTCCGCGTTGAGCCTCCCGGGGTCGACGGCCTCAAGGGTCAGGTCGCAGAACAATATCACGTTATTGCCGGAATCGTCTTTCAAATTTATCATAAACCTGTCAACGGCTATATAGGGAGAGCCGGGCGCGTTTGATTCGACGGCGTCCTGTTTTCCCGCCGGAGGCTGATAAAACCAGAAGAAAACACCCCCTGCGCCTGCGATAATTATAAGGCAGCCGGCCAGGGCCAGCATGAGCATCCGGACGAAGCGGGGGCGCTGCCGCTGCTCATCCCCGCCGCTCACCCCGACAGGCAGCTGTTCCAGGGTGGACAGGTCAAGCAGATCGAGTTCAGCCCTGCCCATTATAATCCCCGTTGAGCCCCTTGAGCTCGCCTTTCATCCTCAGGACGGCCTTGGAATGGAGCTGGCAGACCCTCGATTCAGTGAGGCTCATGACCTCGCCTATCTCCTTCATGGTCAGCTCTTCGTAGTAGTAGAGGGAAAGGACCAGTTTCTCCTTCTCCGGCAGCCTTTCTATCGCCTTCTTCAGGATCTCCCGCAACTCGCTCCTGGCCAGGATTCCCAGGGGGCTTTCGCGCTCGGCCTCGCCCAGCGTCTCCGCCCGGTAACGCTCGTAGAAGTCGGCCGGGAGGTCCTGGTTGCTGAGGACCGAAACTCCCTTCGCCTCTTCGATGAGTTCGTGATACTCGTCCAGCGTGATGCCGAGATAGGAGCTGACCTCTTCATCTTCCGCCGGCCTGCCGAAGGTCTTCTGCAGGATCGCGAACGCATCCTGAAGCCGGGAGTACTTGTGGCGGGTCGATCTCGGCATCCAGTCCCTCAGCCGCAGCTCATCAAGCACTGCGCCCTTGATCCGGTAGCGCGCGTACGTCTCGAACTGGACATTTCGCTGTGAATCCAACTTGGAAAGAGCGGAGATCAGCCCCATTTAGCCTAACTTCAACAGTTTGTCC
>CAZKYN010000081.1:0-13131 GCA_964556675.1 uncultured Syntrophaceae bacterium | reverse complement strand
CCGACCCGGCACGCTCGGGACCGACGCCCGAAACCAGGAGGACTGCGCCCGGCCGGAACTGAAGGGGCTTACATGCATTCACGGGCCCTCCCGTCAGGACCTTTCCCTCATCGCTCATTGCGGCGATTATGCCCAGTTCCACCTCTATCCTCTATTTTCAAGGGTTTTTTTTCCTCGCGGAACGGTAAGCCGCGAGGGCCCACAGGGGGAAGTACAGCGAGTACCCGTGGTATTTAAGGTAGAAGACACGCGGAAAACCGGGAGCGGTGAAACATTGGTCCTCCCAGGCGCCGTCCGGCTTTTGCGTGTTCATGAGGAATTGCGCGCCCCTGCGGACCTCGGGCGAGTTCCCCTGGCCGGCTTCGATCAGCCCCAGCATGGCCCAGGCGGTCTGGAAGGAAGTGCCTTCGCTGCCTTCTCCCGGTTTCACGGTTGAGAAATAAGTCTCGCAGCACTCGCCCCAACTGCCGTTCGGCTTCTGTTTCCTCTTCAACCAGGATACGGCGCGCCTGACGTGGAATTCATTGCGGGCGTCCCCGACCCTCCTCATTGCAGCCAGGACGGACCACGTGCCGTAAATGTAATTTGTCCCCCAGCGCCCGAACCAGGAGCCGTCGGGCTCCTGCTCCTTTCTCAGGTATTCCAGGCATCTCTGCAGCTCTCTTTCCCTTCCGCCCAATATGGCCATAAGCGTGGCGCAGCGCGCCGAGACATCGCTGGTCGGCGGGTCGAGCAGGGCGCCGTGGTCCGCGAAGGGGATCTCATTGAGATAATAATAAGTCATATCGGAATCGAAGGCGCCATAGCCGCCGTTGCGGGACTGCATCAGGGTTATCCAATCCGCCGCCAGCTCCGTCGATTTCCGGAATTCCGCGCTCCCGCTCTGATGCATTGCCCAGGCGACGACGGCAGTATCGTCAAGGTCGGGGTAATGCGGGTTATTGAACTGGAATGCCCACCCGCCGCCTTCAGCGCCGGGATGGCTTTCCCTCCAGTCGCCGGGAGAATCGGTCACCTGTTTCCCCTTGAGCCACTTCAGCGCCGAATTTATCCGGGGCCGGGAAACGGGGCTGCCTTCCTCCTGGAGCGCCAGGCAGGCGAGCGCCGTGTCCCAGACCGGGGATACGCACGGCTGGCAATAGGCGGAACGACCGTTGTCGAGGACAAGTTCCTTCAGCGCCTGTTTCGTCTGCAGGCGCAGGGGGTGGCCGGGGGGGAAGCCCAGCAGCGGCAGGGACTCGTGGGCGTTGATCATGGCCGGGAATATGGCCCCCAGCCCGTCATGGCCGTTGAGCCTCTCAATGATCCAGTCAGAGGCTTTTTTCAGGGCATATTGCCTGACCGCGTCCGGGATGAAGGGTTCGAGACGGCGGCCGGACCTGTCGAGCGCCAGGAAAAAATGGTTCAGGGGGGAGCGGATGGGGAAATAATTCTTTTCCCGTTCGGGAGGGACAGTGAACAACTCACGGACGTCGAGCCGGCGCGGGTTTTTCGCCATCGGCTTGAGGCTGCATAAAACAGTCAGAGGGACCATGACAGTCCGGGACCAGTAGGAAACCTTGCTTATGTGGAAGGGGAACCAGCGGGGCATGAGAAATATCTCGACAGGTATAAAAGGTGTGCCCCTCCACGGCAGCTGGCCGAACAGGGCAAGAGTGATCCTGGTGAAAACATTGCTGCGGGCCGCCCCGCCCTGGGCCAGGATGGCGTGCCTGGCCGCAGCCATATGGGGTGCATCGGGGCTGTCCCCTGTCAGCTTCAGGGCGTAATAGACCTTAACGGTGCAGCTCAAATCGAATTTCCCGCCGTGGAACAGGGGCCAGCCTCCATGGTCCGCCTGGCGCTCCCGTAGATAGGAGGCCATTTTCCGTTCCAGGTCCGGGTCGATTTCATCCATGAAATGCATCATAAGAATATATTCGGCCGGGATGGTGCAGTCTGCTTCCAGCGGAAAGCACCAGCAACCCTCGGGCCGCTGACGGGAAACCAGCGCGTCGCGAGCCCTGTTTACTGCTGAGTCTAGCTCCCTGTCAAAGATCGACAACGCCTCTACAGCATCATCTGCTTTCTTCATAATGAAGATTACCCCCGGCTGATCGGCTAAATATACCTTCTGAAAAAGGTTAGCATTCCCATCAACACTGTCAATCAGAACTATCGTAAAAGCCTGGTTGCAGACGCATCCGTAACATGAATATATCAGTGCGTCACACTAAGTCTTTGGATGAAATTCATCTCGGCATAAGGAGCAGATCCGGATGGACTGGGCAAAAAATGCCCTGTAGACGAGGCGGCCCGTTCAGGAAATATTCGGCTATTTCTTTTCCCCGTGAGGCTTCAGGAAACCCCTGCTCCGGGCCCGGAATTTGAAAAATTCCCTTCCCTCCCGCACCAGTCTTTTCCGGTCGCCGCCGTGCCGGAAAGCGCTGCTCAGGATTCGGAAAATGATGCGCGGCCGGAAATAATACCGCCCGTAAAACTCATGGACAGCTCCGGCTATTTCGTTTCGCGTCAAACCGGGGTATTCGATGTTGGGCAACTGATATCCCCGGGAATCGGCCATATCCGCCCTGGTCAGGTATCCGTTTTCCAGCAGGTAATCATAAAACCTGGTGCCCGGGAATGGATGAGATATGGAAACCTGAATTGTGTCGGGATCAAGCTCCATGGCAAATCTGATGGTGCTTTCAATTGTCTGCCTTGTCTCACCGGGATGCCCCACCTGGAAATCGCCGTGCACGGTGAAACCGAGGCGGCGGCAATTTTTCATGAACTCCCTCGACTGCTCGACGGTTGCCCCTTTTCTTATATTTTTCAGTATTGCGGGGTCGCCTGATTCGAAGCCGGCCACGAGAAGGCGGCATCCGGCCGATCTCATCTCCCGCAACATTTCAAAATCGGTATTGACCCTGACGTTGCACGACCAGGTGAAATTCAAAGACCTGAAAATCCGGCAGAGTTCAAAAGTTCTCTGCCTGTTCCAGGCAAAAGTATCGTCGTCGAAAAAAATTTCCCTTGCTTCCGGGAAGAGCTCAATTGCCCTCCTTACTTCGGCGGCTACGTTGGACGCCGAGCGCATCCTCAGACGGTGCCCGCTCATCGTCTGGGGCCAGAGACAGAAGGTGCAGTGGGCCGGGCATCCCCTCGCCGTATAAAACGAGACATAAGGGTGCTTGAGGAAAGGAATATTGTATTTTCGAAAATCGAGGTCGCGATTATAGATTTCCACGGCAAACGGCAGCGAATCCAGATCTTCCAGGGGAGGGCGGTCGGGATTATGGACGATATCGGCGCCTTTCCGGAAGCTGATTCCCGGAATCTCTTCGAGGCGTTTACCCGCGGCAATTTCCGCAACTGAATGGTCGAATTCTTTCCTGACCGCAATATCTATCGCCCGCGTTGCCCGAAGGCTTTGTTCGGGCAGGACCGATACATGCGGCCCCACCAGGGCGATTTTGAGATCGGGACAGGAGGATTTCATCATTCCGGCCAGCCTGATATCGTTTGCAAACCCCGCGGTGCTGGTGAATATCACAATGAATTCGAAGCCCCCCGATATGCGAATGGTCTCGTCCGCTGTTATCCCGTGTGACGGCGCGTCGAGAAGTCTGCTTTCCGAAATGAGGCCTGCCGGATATGCCAGCCATGTCGGATACCAGAATGTCGTGACCTCGCGGGTAGCCGGGTAACGCGCGCCCGCTCCTCCGTCAAATCCCTCGAATGAAGGAGGGTTGAGCAAAAGGGTTTTCATATGAGAAATCCGTTATTGTCCTTACAAAGGCCGGAATTCCGCTTGCTCCAAGGTTTCCGGCATCCCTCGGAAGGGCGAGAATTTTGTGGATCGACCTATAGTACAGGGAACTTGTCTCATTGGTAATTCGTCGCCCTCTCAAAGTCGGCTTCGAAAAAACTTATATGTCGGCGGGCATTTCCCTGAGAGGCGCTGAAGCGATGTCTGCACCATAAAAAACAGTCGCGGATGTTTGTACGGAGCTTGAAAAATTCCAAGCCAGAGTGTAACCTTCATATTCAATTGATTCCGTAATTCCGATTGTTGATCCGCCGGATCTCGTTTCATTCGGGCCTCCTCCCGGGAATTTTCGCCTGGACATTGTCCCTGTCCCTTTCGAATCAATTATAGCCGTGCAATGCCGCAGAATTACCCTGGTACGGGAGAGGAGCAATGCAAGTCATGCTGGCCCGCCCGCGCGGTTTTTGTTCCGGGGCGATCAGGGCAATCAGGATTGTCGAAAAAGCGCTCGCAAAATTCGGGCGGCCCGTTTACGTCCTTCATGAAATCGTGCACAACCCTCACGTTGTCGAGAACCTCAGGGGTCGGGGAGCGCAGTTTGTCGAGTCCCTCGAGGAAGCGCCCGAAAACGCCATTGTCGTCTTCAGTGCGCACGGGGTGTCGACCGCCGTAGAGACCGCCGCAGCCCGCCGCGGCCTGCGTGTCATAGACGCCACCTGTCCTCTGATTACCCGCATCCATGCCAAGGTCCGGCAACTGAGCCGCCAGGGTTACGATATAATTATAGTCGGCCATTCCGGCCATCCCGAAATAGAGGGCATTCGCGGGAGGATAGAGGGACCCGCGTACGTGCTTTCGAAGATTTCGGAAATTCCGCAACTGCAAGTTACGAATCCCGACCGGGTGGCGTATGTCACACAGACCACGTTGAGCATGGAGGATACCAGCCACATCATCGAGGCGCTCAAAAGGAAGTTCAACATCAAGGGCCCGGATTCCAGCAATATATGTTATGCCACCCAGGCCAGGCAGAGCAGCGTGAGACAACTCACAGCATGGTCCGACCTGCTGCTGGTCATAGGGGCGCGCAACAGCTCGAATTCAAACCGGCTGCGCGAGATCGGGGAATTAAGCAGGATACCGTCGCACCTGATCGAGAACGTGGACGACCTCAAACCGGAATGGTTCGCGCCGGATTCCCGGGTGGGTATCACCGCGGCGGCTTCTGCTCCGGAGGAAATCGTGCAGCATGTGCTCGAGCGGCTCCGGACCTTTTACCCGTGCACCGTATCCGAGATGGACGGCAGGCCGGGCAGGGATGTTTCCAACCCTCCCGATTTCCAGCCCGATCTCCAGCCCGGAATCCAGTATGAAGCCCAGGATTTTCGGCCGGACTTTCAGCCGGATTATCAGCCGGAACTTCGGCCTGATATACAAGACGACCTGCGGCCTGATTTCCAGGCTGATACGCAGGACCGGCAGTCACCCCGGGCAAAGGCTTGATATGGCAATCCCGCTGATCCAGAAATATCGCATTGCGCAATACATCTTCCGGCACAGGAATAGCGGCGAAAGGCGCTATCCGCTGGTCCTGATGCTCGAGCCTCTCTTCCGGTGCAATCTTACGTGTGCGGGCTGCGGCAAGATAAATTACCCGGAGGAGATCCTGGACCGGAGGCTCGGCGCCGGCGAATGCCTCCGCGCCGCCGATGAGTGCGGCGCGCCCGTCGTCTCCGTGGCCGGGGGGGAAACGCTCATCCACGGCGAGATGCCCCGGATCGTTTCCGGCCTCGTGGCCCGCAGGAGGTTCGTCTACCTTTGCACAAACGGGGTCCTTCTCAAATCGCGCCTGGGCGATTACGCGCCCTCGCCCTACCTGACATTCTCGATCCACCTCGACGGCCACCGGGAAATCCATGACAGCCTGGCGGGCCGCCCGGGAGTGTTCGATTCGGCAGTCGATGCGATCCGGCTCCTGAAAAAGCGCGGTTTCCGTTTTATCGTGAATTGCACGATCTACAACCGGATGGATGCGGAAGCCATCGCCGGTTTCTTTGATTACATAAACTCGCTCGGCGCCGAGGGGATCACTGTCTCGCCCGCTTACGACTTTAACGGCAGCGCGCGCAAGGGGCTCTTCCTGGGCCGGCAGGCCGGAACAGAACTGATAAAAGATGTCCTGAGGAAGGGCAGGGGAAGAAGATGGAGGTTCAACCATTCCACCCTTTACCTCGATTTCCTGGCGGGGAACAGAGAGTACCAGTGCACCCCGTGGGGGACCGTGACTCGCAACGTCCTGGGTTGGCAAAGGCCATGCTACCTTTTCGCGGAAGGCTACGCGGGAAGCTACCGGGAGCTCATGGAAGACACCGAATGGGGCCGCTACGGGCCGGACCGGAACGCTCACTGCACGAATTGCATGCTGCACAGCGGGTTTGAGGCTACGGCCGTGGACGATGCGATTGACCACCCCTTCAAGGCGCTGTTCACGTATCTGCGCGGGCCGGGCGCTTCCCGGGCTCTATTCCATTGAGGGAGGTCTTATGAGAAAGAGGATAGCCGTTTCCTGTTTTTTGGTCTGTGTCTGGCTGCTCTATTCCGGGGCGGGGCAGGCCGCGAACGAAACACCCACGGCAAGGGTCAAATCCATCCTGGACGAAGTAATCGCCGTCCAGAACGACCCGCAGCTGCAGGGCCAGGAGAACCGGGGCAAACGCCGGGTCATTATAAAAAAGATAATCGGGCAGAATTTCCAGTTCGAGGACATGGCCCGGGAATCCCTGGGCCCCTATTGGGAAAAATTGAACGACGCCCAGAGGAAGGAATTTATTTCCGTATTCAAGGACCTTTTCCAGGACTCCTATACCAAGCTTGTCCTGGATTTTCTGAAAAGGGAGAGGATCCTTTACCAGAAAGAGGACGTCAAAGGCGACAGGGCTGCAGTGAACACCACAATCGCGAGGATGAACGAAAATATTCCTGTTGACTACTCGCTGGTTTTGGTGCAAGGGAAATGGCTCGTCAGGGATGTGGCTATCGACAAGGTGAGCATCGTCCGCAATTACCAGAAGTCCTTCACCCGAACTATCCAGCGCGAATCCTATAAGTCCCTCCTCCAGAAAATGCGCCAACAGCAGAAAGCCATCGAGAAGTCGTCCGCCGGCGCCGGGCCCGCCGGAACAAAACGGCCTTGACGCTTTATGGCCGGGTTTGGCAATACAAAGTCTTTTCGCGCCCCTTGCCGGGCCGAGGGCCGGACACTTGTTCCCGCCCGGTTTTGTAAGTAAGCACAAGTCCCCAAGGGGGGCGTGAAGGGTCATGAAGAAATTTCATTGGGGCGCTATTGCGTTCGGATTGTTGCTGCTCGGGTTTCTGGTCTGGGAGACCGGCCTCGATGCACTGTGGCGCGAGATTATGCTGCTGGGCCTCGGCCTTGTCCCGTTCACGCTGATAGAGGGCCTGGTTTTCTTTTTCCATACGGTGGGTTTCCGATACTGCCTTTCGCCGGAGCTGCGCCGGACCCCGTTCCCCAGGCTCTTTGGCATATTCCTGTCCGGCCATGCCGTGAATTATTTCACCCCCACGGCGACCATCGGCGGGGAAGTGGTGAAGGCGGTTCTGCTGGCCGAAGGCGAACCCGGCGGAGCCCGGAACGGCGCCGATGCGGCAACCGGGGTCATTATCGGGAAACTCTCTTACGCGCTTACCCAGTTTGCTTATGCCTTCATCGGGTCGATCATCATCCTCTCAAAAATAAACCTGCCCTCGGTGGGTTTTCAGCTGATGTTCGCGAGCAGCGCCCTGGTCGGCGCAGGGATACTGGGTTTCCTGCTTGTTCAGAAATACGGCAAGCTGGGAGCAATCCTGAGGTGGCTGACCGACCGAAATATCGGGGGCCGGGCTCTGAAAAGGGGGGCGGCGTACGTTTCCGAGGTGGACGCGGCGCTCGCCGGTTTCTACCGCGACCGGCCGCTGGACCTCGCCCTGTCCATGTTCTGGCACGCGATAGGCATGTCTTTCAGCATCGTGAAGGCCTGGTATTTCCTTTACCTGCTCTCGGACGGCGATTTCGCCCTGGCGGCCGGGGTTTGGTTCCTCGGCACCTGGCTGGACCTGATAACTTTTCCCATACCCCTGGAGATCGGGGTCCAGGAAAGCATCCGTGTCATCGTCTTCACGGCCCTGGGATTCACGATGGCAATGGGCCTCACTTACGGCCTGGCGCTGCGCATCGAGCAGATCTTTTGGGCGATCCTGGGTCTTGCGGCCTATGCTGTCCTGGCAAGGTCGGGCCGGGCCCGTCAAAAAGAGGCGCTGATTGCGGAAACGGCCGAAGAATAGCAGGCGCGCAACAGGGACCGGCTTTTTCCCTCTTTTATGACCGAAAACACCTGATAGGGCGAATCGCTGATTTAAACTGCAGGATTCCGGAAGGGGGACTGAAAATGGCGCAATTTCGCGGGATGCTGTTTCTATTTTTTTTATGTGCAATCTTCCAGACCTTGGCGGCAGCCGGCCATGCTTTCTGTGCCGGGCTCCCGGAGCCCTCTAAAGCCGGTCCTCCGGCCGCTTCCGGACCGGAAGCGCCCGCGGGCGAAGCAGCGCAGAACAGGGCGGTTCTCGGCTTGCCGGAACTTATCAGGATGGCAATCGAGAAAAGCCCGGAGATTGAAACGGTAAGGCAGGACATCAGGTCGTCTGAATTCGATGTGGAACAGGCAAAGGCCGGATACTATCCTCAAATCGAGACCACGGCAGTAATCGGCCCCGCACGGGACGCCAGGGAGCCGCTAGTCGTAAACGGCAGGATCACCGATCCTTCGCCCGGCCTGAGTTTTTCGAGCATCGGGGTCTTTGGAAAGCTTGATATCACCGCCACGCAGCCGCTCTATACTTTCGGAAAGATTTCGAACCGCAGGGGGGCCGCGGAAAGCGGCGTCAGGGCCAAGCAGTTCCAACTGGACGACAAGAGGGGCCAGATCGTCCTCAGGATCAAAGAGCTTTACTACGGGCTCGTCCTGGCCCGCTCGGGCCTGGCCACGGTGAGCGAGGCCGATGATTTTTTCAGCGATGCGGAAAGCCGCATTAAAAGCCTCCTCGAATCCGATTCTCCCAATGTCAAGGACAGCGATTTATACCGGATTGATGCGTACCGGGCCGATATTCTCCGTTCCAGGGCGGAGGCGGAAAAAGGCGTGAGACTTTCCTATTTCGCCCTCAAGGCCCTGATCGGTATGCCGGCCGGGAACGATTTTGACCCGGCAGACAAGACCATTTCCGCCGGGGAGATAAGGCTGCCCGATTTAAAAGAGTTCATAGATTCCGCCTTCGCGAACCGCCCCGAATTCAAGCAGCTCGCAGAAGGCCTCGCGGCCCAGAATTTTCTGGTGGAAGCCGCGAAAAGCGACCTTTATCCTTCCTTTTTTGCGGCGGCCGTGGGCTCGTTCGCGGGGGCGCCGGGGCGGGACACCATTCATAACCAGTACATCCCCGATGAGTTCAACCATGCTTACGGCGGCCTCGTGGCCGGGGCAAGGTGGAACCTGGATTTCGGAATCAGCAGGGCGAAGGTGGAAAAAGCCAGGGCCGAACTCAACAAACTCGCGAGCCAGAGGGCCAACGCGGAAATGAGCATCCCCATCCAGGTCTCGAAGAGCTACAACGACCTGATCGAGGCTTACGAGTCGGTGAAATCCTACCAGAGGGCGGCCGTGTCTTCCCGCAAATGGGTCATTACGGCCCTGACCGGTTTCGACATGGGTACCGAAACAGCGGACGACATGCTCCGGGCCATAGAGCGCTACGGCAATAACCAGGGCAAATACCTGGAATCGGTTTTTCGCTACAACATGGCCCTGGCAGAACTGGAATACGCGGCCGGAAAAAAGACCTGGTGACTTGAGTGAAATCCGACCGTGCGCGCAGGACGTTCAGAAGGATACTTACCGCCCAGATCCGGCATCCTCTGATATCACTGATAATAGCCGCAACGCTGAGCGTTGTGTCCATCGTTTATACAATCAACTCTCTGGGAATCCAGACGAGCCAGAAAGACCTTATATCGCCCAGGGAGAAGCTGATCCAGCTTGCCCAACAGGTAAACCAGTTCGAGCAGCTTGATTCATTCGTCGTTGTGATCGACGGCAGGAACCAGCCCCGGGCGCTGCAGTTCCTGCATACCCTCGCGCCGCTGCTCGAATCCGACAGGACCAACTTCAAGCAGGTTTTCTACAGGATAAATCCCGACCTGATAAAGCCCTGGGCGCTGCTGTACCTGGATAAAAAGGAAGTTGAGGACCTCGTGGAAAATCTGCGGGAGAACCGGACCTTTCTCCAGGACGTGGCGAAAGAGCCGACCCTTGTCAATTTCTTCTCCCAGATCAACAGGGAGATGTCCGCCGGCATTGTCGGAGAGCTGTTTACAGGCTTTCTGGAAGAGCCCTCAAAGAGAAAACAGCCGCTGGACCTGGACTTCCTGGTCCGCGTCCTGGCCGAAATGAGGAGGTACATAGCTGAAGACCAGCAGTTCATTTCTCCCTGGAATTCACTGCTGGCTACTAAATCAATGGATATAACGCAGGAAGGCTACTTCTGGACCAAGGACAAACGATACCTGCTCATTTTCATCACCCCGGTCGGCAAAGAGGAATTTGCCGGGACCCTGGAGTCGATCAACGATCTGAGAAAAAACGTGGCACGGGTCAGGGCCGACTTCCCGGACATCAATGCCGGAGTGACGGGTCCCGAGGCCCTCAACGTCGACCAGATGAGCACGGCGCTGCGGGACATGGAAATGGCCACGGTCCTTTCCATCATCGGCCTGACGGTCCTTTTCATAATCTTCCGGAAAAGCATCCGCCGTCCCCTGTTCGAATCCGTCACCCTCCTGATAGCGCTGAGTTGGAGCTTCGGGCTTACCACGCTGTTCATAGGCCATCTCAACATATTATCAATCACGTTCGCCCCGCTCCTGCTGGGTCTCGGGATAGATTTCGGCGCTCACTGGTTTGCCCGTTATCAGGAAGAGGAAAGCAAAAACTCATTGTCAAAAGAGGAAGTGCTTTGCGTGACAATGGAAAGGATCGGCCCGGGGATCCTCCTGGCCGGATCGAATCTCGCCATCTCTTTCCTGCCTTTGACCCTGACCGGTTTCAAAGGACTGGTCGAACTTGGGTTCATATGCTTCCTGGGGATGATCGTCATGACGGCAGCATCTCTGTTCGTGCTCCCGTCGCTTGTCGCCCTTTTCGACAGGCCGAAACAGAGGCCGACAGGGGATTTCAATTCCGGGCACGTAACCCCGTTTATGAATCTGACGCGGCGGCGGGTTATCGCAATTCTCGCTTTGAGCTTCGCAGTGACGGCGGTTGCGGCCTGGTATGCCGGAGGGGTGCGGTTCGACCTCAACATGCTCCATCTGCAATCTCCCAAGGCGGAATCAGTTGCCTGGGAGCACAGACTGCTGGAAGCGTCCGACGTCTCCAGCATTTTCGGCGAGATGCTCTCCCCGACTCTGGAAGGCGTCAGGCAGAGGGCGCAGCAGCTGGAGAAGGTAACCTCGGTGGCCAAGGTAGAGAGCATCCTCGACCTGCTCCCGTCGAACCAGGAAGAGAAAATCCGGCGTCTTCAGGAGCTGAAGCCGCTGCTTGCGGGAATTTATTTTACCGGGCAGATGAAACCTGTGGACTTTGAAGCCCTCGACAATGTGCTGGGCAGGATCAGCTTCAAGATGCCGGACGGCAGTTCCCCAGGCATGAGCAAAAAGTTGAAGGGACAGATGTCCGAGGTGAAGACCCTGATCGAGCAGATCAGGAAGGCCATGAAATCCGACAGGGGCATAATCCGCAAGCTCGGGAACTTCCAGTTCAACCTTATCCAGGACCTTGACGACAAACTCAAGACGGTGCGACAAAGCGTAGACGCGACGCCGATGACCTTCCGCAATCTCCCGCCGACTCTCCTGGAGAGGTTTATGACCTCGGACGGACAGTTCCTGATCAGGATTTATCCGGAAGGGGACATCTGGAACCCGAAGGTGCTCGGAAAGTTTGTCGGCGACCTGAGGTCGATAGATCCGGACGTGGTCGGCGATCCTGTTACCCTGTACGTATTCACCCAGGAGTTTCGCGACAGCACGATCGAGGCGGCATTCTATTCCATTGTCTTCATGTTCCTGTTCCTTCTCGCCGTATTCAGGGAATTGAAATCCACCATGCTGGCCATGATCCCGCTGCTGATCGGAACGGTTTGGATTTTCGGGATGATGCCGGCGCTCGGCATAGAATTGAATCTGGCGAACAGTATGTTCCTGCCGCTGATCGTCGGGGCCGGCGTTGAATACGGAGTCATCATTGTTTTCCGCTGGCACCAGCGGGAAAAGGACAAACCCGCCGGAGTCGTTCTGCCCCGCAGCACGGCTCTCGGGGTCATCCTGGCGGGACTAAGCACCACCGTCGGATTTGGGTGCCTGATGGTCTCGTCTCATAAAGGGATATTCACCCTGGGGCTGCTGAGCGCGATCGGGAGCCTGACCGTGCTGGCCGCCGCAGTCGTCTTCCTCCCCTCCCTGCTGGAGATTACGGAAATCGAGAAAAGAAAGAAAGAGGAGGAGACAGGGTCCGCCGCCGGCTGAGCAGGCCCTCAAAAGGCTCATTGCTTCCAGGTCCTGGTTTGATTCGGAGAATTTTTTGGACGGACTTTATGTCCTCTGGTTATTTTTCCTTGTGAAGTACAGAAGCGCGGCCGCAAATACATATGAACCGATTGCCGCGCCGATCAGGAACAGTTTAAGCTGCCCGATCAGCGCCAGGGCGAGGACCAGGTAGGCGAAATCGCGATTGCTCATTAAAGCCATCAATCTTACGGACCGGGGGGATTCCCGCAATTCCTCCGGGCTTTTCTTCAGGATCCGGAAATAGATAATAATGATATTGATCAGGAAGCCTCCCACTAGCAGCCAGAGCAGGCCGGTATAAAGGGGATCGCCGGAGTTTCGGGACAGTCCCACTCCAAGCCCCACGAAAACAGCAAAGTGAACTATGTTATCGGTGACCACGTCAAGCATGTGGCCGAATTCGCTCTCCATCAGTTTGAGCCTGGCGATCTCGCCGTCGATGCCGTCGGCTATGACGCAGAACACGAACAGGAGCGATCCGGCCAGTTGGCTCCAATAATCTCCCCGGGCCAGCATGAATGCGGCTAACAGGCCCAGGGCAGTATTGAAGATCGTGACCTGGTTGGGCGTAACGGACGTGTGCGCCAGAATGCGGCTCAGCGGCCTCGATATGCGGCGGCTGATATGGCGGGCCAGGAACCCGTCGCTCTCCCTTGTCTGCAAACCCAATGTTTCCATGAGCCTGCCTTCCGCCTTTCCGGCCCCG
>CAZKYN010000080.1:0-13360 GCA_964556675.1 uncultured Syntrophaceae bacterium | reverse complement strand
TCACCGCCCCGTGCTTCTCCAGCACTTCCCCGGGAACGCCCAGCGTGTCCACCTTGCACTCGTTGCTGTACGCGACGATGCCCCTGTCGAGGAACGCGGAGCTGCCCGGGACATTGGTGATCCGGTCCGTTATCAGGCCTCCCGTGCACGATTCCGCAACCGCGAGGGTAAGGCCCTGCGTCGTAAGCAACTTTCACACAATTCCTTCAAGGGAATCATTATCATAGCCGAAGATATTTTTCCGTAATTTATCTTCGACGATCGCCGCAGCGCCTGCGAGGGTCCTGTCTATTTCCGGCTCGCAGGTCCCCCTTGCTGTCAGGACGATATGGATTTCCGGAAAGCGCGGATAAAAGCCGATGCTCAAGCCGGGCAGATCGAGCGGGGAGTCTTTCAGGGCATAGTCGATTTTCGCTTCCGGCAGGCCGAAGAGCTTGATTGTGCGGCTTTTGACAATGTCCGAAATACCGAAGTGCTCTCTCAGCACAGGAATGAGCCTCTCCGGCAGCATCCTCCTTGCCTCGTCGGGCACGCCGGGCATTACGGCAATCATTTTGCCCCCGACGTTCAGCGCAAAGCCCCAGGCGGTGCCGATCGGGTTATAAAGGGTTTTCGCGCCTTCCGGGAACAGCGCTTGCTTGGTGTTATTCGGGGTCCATTCGAGTTTGAGCTGATCGAACCTTTTCTTGATATGGTCGAGGGCGCTCTCGTCCATGCGCAGAGTCAAATTAAATATCTTCGCAATCATCTCAGTCGTGAGGTCGTCGGCTGTCGGGCCGAGCCCTCCCGTCACCGTTACCGCATTGCACATCGGGAGCAGGAATTCCAGGCCCTTGCGGATGTCCTCCTCGCAGTCGCCCACCGCTGTTATTGCGGGGACTTTCCAACCCTGTGACTGGAACATCTGCGAGATGAATGAGGAGTTCGTATCCTGGACGCGACCGCTTGTCAGTTCGTTGCCGATAGCCATTATGCCGATTTTAACTGTCATAAATTTATAAACCTTATAGCTGCAAGAAGAACAATGTTGGCGTAAATGCCCGCGACTATATCGTCCGCCACAACACCGAAGCCTCCGGGCAGCTTTTCGCAGGCCCGGGCCGGGAAGACTTTGACTATGTCGAAAATCCTGAACAGGGCAAACCCTGCAATTACGTGCGGCAGGGTGGGGCTGACCAGGAACATGGTGAACAGCAGGCCGACAATCTCATCCAGTACTATTTTCTGGGAGTCCCTGGCCCCGAATATCTTTTCCGCCTCTCCGCAAACGTAGACGGCGGGAACGCTTGCAACTATTACAGCCGCCAGGTACCAGGGCCAGGCGAGTTGTGAAAACAGCACGAAAAGCGGTATCCCGACGAGAGTCCCGGCGGTGCCCGGTGCAACTGGCGAATAGCCGCTGCCCAACCCGGTCGCGGTCAATTTGATAATATTTTCAAACAGAAAGGCGCACCTGCACTCAGGATTTCGGGCTAAGTTAACGTCTTTTACCGGCAGTGTCAATTGAATTTGCCCCATGTTCAGATTCCGTATTCCCCTGGAGTCCTTGCCCTGTGCGGGTTTGCCGAAATTTATTTTTCATCTGCTCTTATTTTTTACTTGACTATATAGAACAATCGTTCTATGGTCAAGGAAAATCATGGAACGATTCTCCCTCCTGGAAAGGGGGGAGAGGTTTGTTCGGCATGGAAAAAAGGACCATCAAAACCGTCGAAAACAGCATCCTCGACTTTTTTCGGGTATACAGGCGGATGCCGACCTATTCGGAAATGCTTACGGTCCTTGGAGTGCGCTCCAAGAGCGTGGTCCATTTCTGGGTCAAAAAGCTGATTGAAAAAGGAGTCCTGGAAAAAGACCCGGGCGGTTACCTGAGGCCGGTCCAACAGGGCTTTACCCTGCCGCTCGTGGGGGAGATTCAGGCCGGCTTCCCTTCACCTGCCGAAGAGGAACTCCGGGATCTGATCTCTATTGATGAATACCTTATCACCCGGCCGGAATCGTCTTTTATCCTGAAAGTGAACGGCGATTCCATGACGGGAGAGGGGTTCAAGCCGGGCGATCTGGTGATAGTGGAGAAGGGCAGGGAGCCCAAGGACGGCGATGTGGTGGTAGCCCAGGTTGACGGAGAGTGGACAATGAAATATTTCCGCAAGAGGGGGAAGCAGATTGTCCTGGAGGCGGCCAACCCGAAATATTCCCCCATAACGCCCCGCGAGGAGCTGAGGGTGGGCGGCGTGATTACGGCCGTGATCCGGAAATATCGTTTGTAATGCAGTTGGCTTGCGATTCTGTTTAATCCTGGTGAGTGTCTGAATCCTGGTTACCTCTTATCCCATTGAGCTTCTTTCCCTTTCCAAAGGGATTTAAAGGTTTTTAATTTAAAGTGTCATTCTGAGGCGGAGCCGAAGAATCTTTCTTTTTATAAAAATAGATTCTTCACTGCGTTCAGAATGACAATCTAGATGTGTTCTTTTCTCCCTGTTCAGAAAAGGGGGACTTAATCCATGGGCGATCACTTTTTAAATATCCATTCCTGGCCCCAGGCCATTTTGCATATAGACGGAGATGCCTTCTTCACCTCGATCGAGGAATCCATCCATCCCGAGTTGAAGGGCAAGGCCCTGATCACCGGGGGCGAGCGCGGGATTGTGGCCTGCGCGAGCTACGCCGCAAAGGCCATGGGGGTGAAACGGGGTGTTCCCCTTCACGAAGCGGGCCGGATTTGCCCCGGGCTGATAATCCTTCCCTCCGATTACGAGACCTACAGCATGTTCTCCCGGCGCATGTTCAATATAATCAGGCGGTACACACCCCAGGTGGAGGAATACTCGATAGACGAGGCCTTTGCGGATATCACGGGCCTCCGGAGGGCGCTGCATTCCTCGT
The DNA here is from genome assembly GCA_964556675.1 of uncultured Syntrophaceae bacterium. Taxonomy (GTDB): domain Bacteria; phylum Desulfobacterota; class Syntrophia; order Syntrophales; family UBA4778; genus JBDKTK01. Next base: position 10,474 of record CAZKYN010000080.1, on the reverse strand, counting down.
ACGGCAAAATTGCCCAAGATATAAAGCGGGAGATACAGCAATCCCTGGCCATAACCGTGAGCGTTGGACTGAGCATAACGAAAGTGCTTGCCAAGGCCGCCTCCAAGTACGAAAAGCCCGACGGCCTCACGGCGATCCCGGGGCGCAAAATACCCGAATATATCCGGGACCTGCCGGTCGAGAAGATCTGGGGGATCGGCCCGGCAACGACCAACTACCTGAACAAGATGGGAATCAGGACTGCCCTGCAGTTTGCCGATCTGCCCGAAAGCCTTGTCAGGAAAAAATTCACCAAGCCGGGGATCGAGATCTGGCAGGAGCTGCGGGGTGAATCCGTTTACCCCGTCACTCCGGAGGAGAAGAGCAGCTATGCCTCTATCAGCAAGACCAAGACGTTCGCCCCGGCCACGAGCGATCCCGTGTACCTCTTTGCCCACCTGCTCAGGAATTTCGAGTCGGCCTGCATCAAGGCCCGGCGCTATTCACTCGCCCCCCGGAAGATCCTGCTGTACCTGAAATTGCAGAATTTCGATTACCGGGGAAACGAGACGAAACTTGTCCGGCCTTCCGTCCACCCGATCGAGATGGCCAAACTTGTCCGCGAGATCTTCGATTCGATTTACGATCCAAGCTTGATTTACCGGGGTACGGGAGCTGTCCTGCTTGATCTCGTTGCCGACAGCAATATCCAGTATTCCCTCTTTGAAGACCCGGTCAAGGCCGAAAAAGTAAGGGAGATTTACAAGGCCGCGGATATCCTGGGAGCGAGGTTCGGAAAGCATGCCGTCCACCTGGGGGGATCTCACGAAATAGAGAAACGGGGCAAAGGCAGGCGCGGCGAGCCTACCGCGCGCGAGCAGACCCGCCTCAAGGGCGAGACGAAGAGAAAGCACCTGGGGTTGCCGATCTGGCATGTAAAGGTGTGAACACCGGTATTGCAGTAGTAAGGCGTATGCAATACGCCCTACAGAAGGATATTGAAGTTAAAAAGCCATGATCATCACCGCAAGCAGGCGCACGGATATCCCGGCATTCTATTCGGAATGGTTTGCAAACCGGATCAAAGAGGGATATGTGCTGGCGCGCAATCCCAGGTTCGGGACCAACATCTCGAAAATAATCCTCAGGCCGGAGCTGATCGACTGCATCATATTCGTGACCAAGAATCCCGCTCCGATGCTGGGCAGACTGGGGCTGCTCGAAACATTCAATTACCTCTTCCAGTACACCTTGAACCCTTACGGGCCGGACATCGAGCGGGGATTGCCGCCCCTGGACGCCAGAATGGACCTGTTCATTGAATTATCGACACGGATCGGCAGAGAGAAAACGATATGGAGGTACGACCCTATCCTGCTCTCCGCGAATATCGGCCCGGAATTCCACGTCCGGAATTTTGAGCGCATCGCCGGAAAACTGAAGGGACACACAGATAAGTGCATCATCAGCTTCATTGATATCTATAACAGCGCCAAGCCGCGCCTGGCAAATGCCGGCGTGAGGGCGCCCGATGAGCGGGAAATGAGGGCGATAGCGGGGCCTTTGGCCGCGGCTGCCTCCGGCTGCGGAATCAAGGTTACAACCTGCGCGGAGGCTGCAGGCTTCGAGGAATTCGGGATCAGCCATGGAAAATGTGTCGATGATGAACTTGTCTCGGAGCTTTTCGGAGTGAAACCGCGCAACGGCAAGGCAAGGCCGCTGAGAAAACACTGCGCCTGTCTGAAAAGCGTCGATATCGGCGAATACAACACCTGCAGGCATGATTGCCTGTACTGCTACGCAAACTTCAGACGCAAGCTGATCCCTGTGAACATATCGAAACACAGGTGCAGTTCGCCCCTGCTCACCGGGGAATTGGCAGGGGGAGAGAAGATATTTGAAAGCGAGGCCCGGGAGAGAGCCGGGCAGTTGAATCTTTTTAGTTAACGCCGGAATTATATCCCGAACTCGTCATTCACGACTTGAAACTGTGTCACAATGTCATTCTGGAGGCGAAGCCGAAGAATCTTTCTTTTTAACTGCTAACAATCTCCTGGCCGGGAAAACAAAAAGGGCGACCGGCCGGCCGCCCTTCAGCACGCAACTGATTAAGTTAAATATAGGGAAAGATGGACTCCATCACGATCTTGAAATTCTGCTGGACAGCCTTGCTCCCCTTCACAATCCCCATGTGGCCGGGAAGGAGGAAATCGGTGTCGAGCTGGGAAAGACCGGTAATGCTTTTCTTCAGGAGCGTTCCGCTGCCGCCCGGGAAATCCGTCCGGCCGACGTTGCGGTCGAAGATTACATCCCCGCAGAAAAGGGCCTTCCATTTCGGCCAGTAAAGGCCGATAGACCCCGGTGAATGTCCGGGGGAGAGGATAACTTTAAATGCTTCCCCTCCGAGGTCGAGATCGCCGTCCTGGAGCGGCAGATTGATGTCTACTTTGGGGGAGGGCAGGCCGAAGAGATCGTAAAGGTCGGCGCCGCCTTTTTTCATGAACTCGATTTCCTCCGTGTGCAACCCTATCTGCACCCCTTCATTGCCGCTGAACACCGCCGAGCCCTCGTAATGGTCGGGATGCGAATGGGTATTGATCACGTATTTGATCTTCCTGGCGTCTATGCCATCTTCCTCCATCCTGCCGAGCAGGTCCGGGACGAAGTTCCTGAGGCCGGGGTCGATCAGGGCCTGGACGTTGCCCCCGATGTAAAAAGTGTTGCAGTTGTTTTCGAAGTAGCTGGTCCATTCATAAAAATAAATGTCGCCGATAACTTTCATTAGTTCTCCTTTTTCATTTCAGGGGAGGTAAAGCATGGGGTCGCGGGGTTTGCTCCTGTAGCGGACCTCGAAATGCAGATACGATTTGCCGTCCCCGTTTTCCGGCTTGCCCACCGACGCGATTTTATCTCCTTTTTTGACGATATCCCCGACCTTTACAGTCCTGTCCTTCAGATTGCAGTACACCGTAGAATAATTTTCATCATGCTTGATGATCACTGTATCTCCATAATACTTGATATTCGCCGAGTAGATCACGGCGCCTGCCGCTGCTGCGGCGATGGGCGCGCTGTCCGGCGCGAGTATCTTGATGCCGTTTATCTTCATTCCGTTGGGCTGAATGCCGTATCGTGATGTAACGCTCCCTTTTACGGGCCAGAGGAGGAATTTCTTTTTATCCGAGTCTGTTATCTCCTGGGCCGTTTTGGCGGGGGATGTCGGGACGGGCTTGTTTTCGACTTTGGCGGGGGGCTTGCCTTCCGTTTTATCGGGAGGCTTGCTTTCCGTCTTGATTTCCGCCTTTACGGGAGGCTTGCCCGAAATATTGGCAGGAGGCGATACGATCTCGCTTTTCCCCCCCGACGGAGCGGCCGGCGCCGGTTCAGGATCGACAAGGTCTTTTGCGGCGATCCGAGGCTTGGCTGCTTCCTCCGGGTCGGGGGGAAGCTCCTCATCAACTTGATCCGGCGGCTGGTCCGGCGAGGCCGCCTTCTGGGTGTAGTCGATGGTGTGGGCGGCGCCGGGAATGAACAGGACTGAGTTCTCTTTTATCTGTGAGACATTGGTTATTTTGTTTGCCTCCGCAATCTGCTGGATGCCGACATTGTATGCGCGGGAAATGCTCCAGAGCGTCTCCCCCTTCTTGACGTGATGGTAAACGCCCTGCGGACCGCTCTTCGTAAATGAAGGCGTGATTGAGTGCGAGCAGCCGAATAAAAAAGTTAAAATCAAAAACAGGGCCGGTAAGTGCCTCAATGTCCGCATCTGCCTAATTCCCCTACTTGGCCTGCCAGCCGTATTCTCCAATCAGGTTGACGAAACGACATCCTCCGAAATCTTCTTTTTTCAAGTCTCTGATATCCTCGGACCGGCGGATAACCCTGATAAGCTGCTGCGAGTTGCGGTCCCCCACCGGGATCACAAGTCTGCCGCCGACCGCGAGCTGCTCGACGAAAGTCCTGGGAATATCCGGGGAGCCCGCAGTTACCAGGATGCCGTCAAACGGGGCTTCGTCCTGCCAGCCCAGCGTACCGTCGCCGACCCGGATTGCGACGTTGAAGTAATTGAGCGATTCGATCAGCTTGCGGGCCCGCGTGGCCAGGAAGGCGATCCTTTCGATGGAAAGCACCCTCTCGGCGAGTTCGGCGAGGACGGCCGTCTGGTAGCCCGAACCGGTTCCGATTTCCAGCACCTTGTCCCGGCCGGTCAGCGCAAGGGCCTCGGTCATCAGGGCGACTATATAGGGTTGGGAAATGGTCTGGTTCTCTCCGATGGGGAGCGGTCCGTCGGAATATGCCTGGTCCCTTAACCCCTCGTCCACAAAAAGGTGACGCGGGATCTTCTCCATCGCCTTCAGGACCCGCTCGTCCCTTATCCCCCGGGAACGCAGCTGGGAATCTACCATCCTGATTCTTTGGTTCTTGTACCTGTCCAATCCTTCCTCTTATTGAGGGGTTTCTTCTTGGGCGGGATAGAGTAGACCTCTTCGACCGATTTATGGCGGCGGAAGCCCATAGCCTCTCTGGTCACGATGAGATAATAGTATCTCAGCTTGGCGTATTCCCTGGCCTCATTATAATGCCTGATTTCCCCGTTGATATCCCCGATCAGATCGGCGGGGCTGTATCCGGATTCGGGGTCCGCGAGAGTTTCCATTTTGATATTTATGACCGATTCGATCGCCTTGAGATTGTTCAGGGCCAGGGCAAGCTTTTCGCCCGCGCGACCCAGCACCTCCGCCCTTTCCTGGAGGATTTCAAGGTCGGTCTTTTCGACGTTTTCTTTTTTAAAGTCCATAGCTTTGAAAATTTTGATTTTTCTAACATTTACATTTTAAGTTTTCAATGTAAAAGGAAGATTAATTTCCTTTACATGCCCGGGGCATTTGGTTAAAAATTCTGCCTGTTTAAACATAAGGGAGAACAAAATGGATTATAAAGTTTCCGGCCTGCTGTCGCAAGTTGTCCGGCAGGCATACAAAAACGGAGAGGAAGACGAAACTCTGCTTCCGCTGGTCCTTGCCGGGCCGGACGGGACCCCCCTGGGCAGGGTCGGGAAGGGAGATTCCATAATATTTTACAACATACGAGGCGAACGCGAAATTGAGCTTACAGAGAGCCTGACGGCAAGGAATTTCGAAAAATTCCATGTGGAGCCGGACCTCGGCCTTGATTTCGCCACAATGATCCGGTACAGCGAGGCGCTGGATGTGAAAGTCGCTTTCCCCCCCGAGGAAATGGTCTGCGACAGCCTTTTCGAGCTGCTGTCCCGCGCGGGCCTCAGGGTGGCAAAGGTCACCGAGGCGGAAAAAGCCGTACACGTCAGTTTTTTTCTCAACGGAAAGAGACAGGAGCCCTTCCCGGGCGAGCAGCGGGTAGTGGTCCCGACCAGGAAGGATGTGGCCCTCTTCGACGAAGCGCCGGAGATGTCTATCGAGGGCATCCGCGCCGCAATCCTCGAAAAAATCCGCGGTCGGGATTGCGATTTTATTGTGGCCAATTTCCCAAATGTGGACGTGGTGGGGCATATTGAGAACGAACCGGCCGTGACCCGGGCAGTCGAAGCCGTGGACAGGAACGCCGGCCTGTGCGTAGACGAGGCGCTCGAGGACGGCATGACCGTGATCATCACTGCCGATCACGGCACGGTTGAAAAATGGCTTTACCCTGACGGCGCTGTGGATACCGGACACACGGACAGCCCCGTCCCTTTCATAATCATTGGTCCGCAAGAGGATATATCGATAAGGCCGGAGGGCGAGCTTTCGGATATAGCTCCGACGGTTCTGGAAATGCTGGGGATGGATAAACCGGCGTGCATGACGGGCCGAAGCCTTTTCGGAAGACCCCCCGGACGGCGGAAAAGGCGCGTCCTTTTCCTGATCCTCGACGGCTGGGGATATAATCCCGAGGCGAAGGGGAACCTCATCGCCGGGGCGAATACCCCCAATATGGACCGCTACTTGAAAGAGCATCCGCATTCGATACTCGCCGCGGCGGGCGAAGCCGTAGGGTTGCCCCCGGGGACGGTCGGCAATTCCGAAGTCGGTCACCTGCACATCGGGGCGGGCAGGAGGGTCTATTCCGACCGGGCCCGGATCGACCAAGCGATCGCGGACGGCTCTTTCTTCAAAAACGAGGCCTTTCTCGAGCCCATGCGTCGCGCCCGCGATGCGAATGCCGCCCTTCACCTGATGGGCATTGTATCCTTCTTCAGCTCGCACGGTTCGGTAAACCACCTTTTGGCCCTGATGGAAATGGCCGCCACGGAAAGATTAAATAAGGTCTTCATCCATGCGATGCTTGGCCGGCGCGGCGAGATGCCGGAGAGCGGCGCTAATTATATCCGGATGGTCGAGAAGAAAGCGCAGGAACTGGGCGTCGGTAAAGTCGTATCCGTAATAGGCCGTTACTGGTCGATGGACCGGGAGGAGAACTGGGACAGGATTGAAAAGACTTACAGGATGTTGTTATATGGTGAAGGCAGACCCGTAAAGGAGGTTTGACGCCATGGAAATCAAAATAAACGGTTCCGTTCTGGCCATCGGAGAAGGCGATATTACAAAAGAGCAGACCGAGGGGATCGTCAATGCCGCCAATTCGCGGCTGGCGGGCGGCGGCGGCGTGGACGGCGCCATCCACCGAGCCGGAGGCCCTTCTATAATGGAGGAGACCAGGAGGAAATACAGCGGCTGTCCCACGGGGAAGGCCGTCATTACCGGTGGAGGGGACCTCAAGGCGAAATACGTGATCCACGCGGTCGGCCCGATCTACCGGGACGGCACAAAGGGTGAACCGGAAATGCTGCGCAGCGCTTACCGGGAAAGCCTGAAACTGGCGACCGCCAAAGGGATAAGAAGCATTTCCTTTCCGGCGCTGAGCGCCGGTGCTTACGGTTATCCCATGGACGAAGCGGCCCGCATCGCGCTCACAACTACTGCCGAATACGTGAAGGCCCATCCCGAGATAAAACTGGTGCGCTTCGTCCTGTTCGGGAAAATGGCCTATGATGCATTTGAGAAAGAACTGAAAAGACTGGAACAGTAGAATACCGGATCTGTACGGCATCCCGCTGAACACTATTTCTGAATATTTTGCATGGGCCTCGCATGACACCTTTTCCGACTGCTTGCCTCCATGCTAAATGAGGGATCTTAAGCAAAGAACACGGAAATTCATCTGAAGAGGTCTTTCCCCTGTATTTGGAACTGCGGGTTGCATTTTACGGCGGGCCATCGGGCAGCGGCGGAGCCGACGCGGCTTTCTGATCGGATTCGGCGCGATCCTGCATATAAGCCGCCTCCAAACTTCCCTGACCTCCTTATCATACCCTTCTACAATCTAAATGAGAAAATCCTCTATTCCGGCGCCCCGCTCCGGTGGACTATCCTTTTTTAAGAATATGCAAAGGAGGGTTCCATATGAAAGCAGTCGTGTTTAAGGGGGTGGGCGACGTCCGTCTTGAAGATGTGGCCGACCCGAAGATCCAGGACCCGACAGACGCCATAGTAAAACTAACTGCCTCGGCAATTTGCGGCACCGACCTGCACATGATCCGCGGCACCCTGACCGGGATGGAACCGGGCACTATCCTGGGTCATGAAGGCGTCGGTATTGTAGAACAGGTGGGTCCCAATGTCCGTAACATGAAAGAAGGCGACAGGGTTGTAATCACATCCACTATCGCCTGCGGCTATTGTTCGTACTGCCGCGCCGGGTATTACTCGCAATGCGACAACTCCAACCCGAACGGAAAGAGGGCCGGGACGGCATTCTTCGGCGGGCCCAGAGACACCGGACCCTTCAACGGGCTCCAGGCGGAAAAGGCCCGCATCCCTTATGCAAACGTGGGCATGGTCAAACTTCCCAGGGACATCAGTGACGACCAGGCCATCATTATCTCGGATATCTTCCCCACGGGGTATTTCGGCGCCGATATGGCGGAAATAGCCGAGGGCGACACGGTGGCTGTTTTCGGCTGCGGCCCGGTCGGTCAGTTCGCTATCGCCAGCGCAATAATCATGGACGCGGGCCGCATCTTCGCGGTTGACAGGGAGCAATCCCGGCTCGAGATGGCCCGCGCCCAGGGGGCGGAGATCATCAATTTTGAGAAAGAGGACCCGGTTGAAGTGATCCTGTCACTCACAGGGGGAATAGGCGTGGACCGGGCCATTGACGCGGTCGGCGTTGACGCCCAGATGCCGGGAGGCGGGCCGGCTGCGGAAAAGAGCAGGAAAAAAGCAGCAAAATACGAACAGGAGACAAAGCAGAGCGCCGGAAAGGGGACTGCCTGGAACGTCGGCAATGCACCGTCAATTGTCCTAGAGTGGGCGACGCAGTCGCTGGCAAAAGCTGGGACGCTTTCGATAATCGGGGTCTATCCCCAGTCAGCCGAGTTTTTCCCGATTGGCGCGGCGATGAACCGGAACTTCACAGTCAAGATGGGCAACTGCCCGCATCGGCGCTATGTCCCGACCCTGCTGGAAATGGTGCAGAGTAAGATGTTCGACCCCGAATTTTTCCTCACAAAAACGGAGCCGTTGAGCTCCGCGATCGATGCCTATAAAGCTTTCGACCAGCACAAGCAGGGCTGGCTCAAGGTGGAGGTGGTGCCGGGGATGTAGTTCCAGAAGGGATTAAGGGGAATAAAGGGTTGCGGAGTTTGTCGCAGCCCTTTTTATTTTTCGATTACACAGCGATATCTTTTCTATATGGTTCATTTGGACCTATGGCGCGTAAGGTAGAACATGAACAAGACGACAAAGGCGACAACAGGTGGAATATAGAAACCCATTTTGCCGAATGGCTTGATCGTCCAGTTAATGAGCCCATCTGCCAGGCACTTGAGCGGTTCGGCGCCGGTCACGATTGTAAAACCGATGAGGTAGAGAAAGAAAAAGGCATAACACAAGCCGAAAATGAGGGCATACCTGGCGGCCTTGATGAGGGCATTCCGGGGAGTCGGCTCAGCGCCCTCTTTGCAGGCTGTTCCGTCCGGTTCCAGATTTGGCGACAGCAGCAGAAAAAGAACTACGAAAATAACAGCGGGACCGGAAAAGGCGCCGAAAAAAAACCATAAAAAAACGCTTCGGCTCTTGCGCGAAGCTATATAGGAACACACTGAACCGCATAATCCAAGCGCCAACAGTGTAATGGTCATCATCGATTCCATGGACATATAGGTCTCCTCCTCCGGGATATGCCGGGAATCTACTTTTAAGAGCTTTTAATCTCGATGATTCAGCTCACAAGATAGGGACTTTGACATGGGGCTTACCGTCGGGAGAGATTATTTGCCGGGGATCAGATCCAGCGAATTTATAAATTTCACAACTTCCGGGCGGGTGACGTCGGCCGTTTTTGCAGGATAGGAGATCCTGTATTTTATGAACCAGCCGTTATGGGTAAAAAGGTACACTTCCGATTCGGTCTCTCCCTGCAATTCTATTTTAAAAACGGCCTTCCTGCCGGCCAGCCCTTTTAAACTTATTTTGCCTTCAGACGCAAACGACCCCTTGTATGTCTCGAGGATTTCTGTTTTGAGCCATTCGAAATGCTCGTTCAAAATATCGCCTTCAGTGCGGCCGGGCTCCGGCGCGGGCGCTGCATAAATGTACACCGTGGCAGCAACATATGTATTTTCCTTGAAGAGATTGTAGGGAAAGGAAACATCAGTGCCTTGAGGGTTGTATTGCCTTATATCGTCGCCGGCTTCAAAATCACCCACCCGGAACGGGAACAGGCAACCCGAGTTGATGTGCTTCAACTTGTTCGTACTTGTGTCAAATACGAATGCGTCGTCTGCTCCGGCAGTCGTGGTAAAAATACCGCAGGCGAGGAGATATATAATTGCAAGCAAACATAATTTTGCACGATTCATAAAAGCTTCCTTATTCATGGAAGCTTTATTTGTCAACCTTAAATTATATAGCAGGGGAAAAATTCGCTCGGTTCCGGCCGAAGCTCAGGAAATCCTCAGATTTCAGAAGCGGTCAAGACAATCAAAGCTGAAGGATCTCAGCCATATCAACTGCGAGGGCGGGAAATCACCTCGTCTTTTATTCTCTTCACGTGGCCCCTTCCCAATCCTTTCACTTCGCAGCCAAGCTCGAAGCATCGCATTATTTTTGAGTCATCAAGTATCCCGAAGCAATCTATTATTGCAATCGGCCTGCCGGCCATTTTCAAAATGACATTCGGATCGAGATTGAGATAGGCCTCGTGACGGACTGCCAGCACGACGGCATCCGCTCCTTTCAAGGTATCTCCAAGGTCGTCGTTTATTTTCAAATCCGTAAGCTTGTCCTGGTTGCGGAAAAAGCGCGCCCAGGACTGCCCCGGCGCCGGGTACGTGTCCTGCCTTTCGAATTCCCACCAGCGCTTCACATAAGGGTCGTGGACGGCAACTTCTCCACCCATTTCCGTTAATTTCCGGACGATTATTTCCGATCCGCTGTACCTCGTATCCCCGACATCCTCGCGGTATGAGGCTCCG
>CAZKYN010000079.1:0-13450 GCA_964556675.1 uncultured Syntrophaceae bacterium | reverse complement strand
CAATATCACGTTCACGGAAGATATCGGGAAGCGCTTCAACGCATTCGGCTGGCATGTTCGGAACATAAGCGACGGCAACGACCTCGGCGCGATAGACACCGCGCTTAAGTCGGCAAAGGACGAAAAGGACAGGCCCTCGCTCATCATCGTCAACACTCATATCGGTTACGGATCCCCCCGGCAGGGCTCGTACAAGGCGCACGGCGAACCCCTGGGAGAAGAAAACGTCCGCAAGACCAGGCAATTCTTCGGCTGGCCTGAAGACCCTCCTTTTTATGAACCCGTCGAAGCGCTTGAATATTTCCGCGATTCTCTGGCCAGGGGACAAAGGGCCGAGGAGGAATGGGAGGAAAAGTTCGCGAGGTACGAACAGGACTTCCCCCGGGAGGCGGCGGACCTGCGACGTTTCCGGGGCGGAGAGCTGCCCGGCGGCTGGGAAAAGGACATTCCCTCCTTTCCCGCGGACGAAAAGGGAATGGCCACGCGCGTTGCCTCCGGTCGGACCATGAACGCTATTGCCCCCCATCTGCCGGAACTGATCGGCGGTTCGGCCGACCTCGATCCCTCGACTCATACGGCTTTGAAGGGAATGGGGGATTTCGAGGCGCCGGCCGAAACCATATCGGACACCCAGGGCGCAGCCGGCGGGGGCTGGGACTATAAAGGGAGAAACCTGCACTTCGGCGTGCGCGAGCATGCCATGGGCGGCATCCTCAACGGGATTGCGGCCCACAGCGGACTTATCCCCTTCGGCGCCACTTTCCTGATCTTCTCCGATTACATGCGGCCGCCCATGCGGCTGGCCGCGCTGTCAGGTCTCCAGGTCATATATGTTTTCACGCATGACAGCATCGGGCTGGGCCAGGACGGCCCGACCCACCAGCCTGTTGAGCAGGTCCCCGGATTGCGCGCCATCCCGAATATGACAATGATCCGGCCCGGCGATGCAAACGAAACGGCCCAGGCCTGGGTTGCCGCCCTGCGCAACAAGGGCTTCCCGACGGCCCTGGTACTGACACGCCAGAATGTCCCCACGCTCGACAGGACAAAATATGCGCCGGCGACCGGCTTGAAAAAAGGCGCTTACATCCTGCGCGACACCCCGGGGGGAAGGCCCGAGCTGATCCTGATGGCCACCGGTTCCGAGGTCCAGCTCATCGTGAAAGCCCAGGACGAACTTGAATCCAGGGGCATACGTGTGCGCACTGTATCCATGCCCTCCTGGGAATTCTTCGAGCAGCAGCTTCAGGAGTACCGCGACTCCGTGCTGCCCCCCCATATCAAAAAACGGATTTCCGTCGAAGCGGCTTCACCCGAGGGCTGGCACAGGTACGTCGGCTGCGGGGGCGACATAATCGGCGTTACTAATTTCGGGCGGTCGGCTCCCGGTTCGGAGGTCATGGAGCAATACGGTTTCACGGTGGAAAATGTTGTCCGGCGCGCGCTGAGGCTGCTGGGGAGAGAATAAGATTTATGTCATTCTGAGGAGCTTGCACCGAAGAATCTATTTTTTTTAAGACAGATCCTTCGCTGAAGCTCAGGATGACGATAATTCAAATTACATTTAATAGACAGGAGGCGTAAATGAACCCTCTGCTTAAAATCCAGGAATTCGGCCAGAGCATCTGGCTCGATTACCTGCGCCGCAACATTATCGTCTCGGGAGGGCTCGAGCGTCTGATCGAAGAGGACGGCCTGCGGGGGGTCACATCCAACCCCAGCATCTTCGAAAAGGCGATTGCCGGCAGCCACGACTATGACGACGACATCCGGACGCTTTCGCTGGAGGGGAAGGACCCATTCCAGATTTACGAAGATCTCACGGTCGAGGACATCCGGAACGCGGCCGATATATTCCGCCCCGTTTTCGACAAGACTAAAGGGGCTGACGGCTTCGTGAGTCTCGAGGTCTCGCCCTTTCTCGCCAACGACACCGAGGGCAGCATTAAGCAGGCCAGGCACCTGTGGTCCGTCGTCGGCCGTCCCAACCTGATGATCAAGATACCGGCCACGAAAGAGGGCGTTCCGGCCATTCAGCGGTGTCTCGAAGAGGGCATAAACATCAATATTACGCTCCTGTTCGGGATCCCCCGCTATCGCGAGGTGGCCGAAGCATATCTTGCAGCCCTGGAAAATCGGTCTTCGGCAGGAAAGCCGTTGCAGGACATTTCTTCCGTTGCGAGTTTTTTCCTCAGCAGGATCGATACACTCGTCGACCCGCAGCTCGAAAAGATCAAGGCATCCGGAAGCGCTGATGCCGGGACCGCCGCGTCGCTGATCGGCGAGACCGCCATTGCCGGCGCCAGGGCGGCTTACAGGATTTACAAGGAGCTGTTCGGCTCGGAACGTTTCCGGGAACTCGCGGGAAAGGGGGCGAGGACCCAGCGCCTCCTGTGGGCGAGCACCAGCACAAAGAACCCCGCTTACAGCGACGTGAAATACGTTGAGGCCCTGATCGGCCCCGAGACGATCAACACCCTGCCCCTTGAGACCATTAACGCCTACCGCGAACATGGCAGGCCCGAGTCCAGGCTTGAGACCGGCATGGAACAGGCCGATCAGAAGCTGGCCGCTCTGGGAAAACTCAAAATAAATATCGACCAGGTCACCCGGAAGCTCGAGGAGGACGGGATCAAGAAGTTCAAGGAGCCCTTTGAGAAGCTGATTGATTCGATCAAGAGGGGGATCGATAAGTCGATAAAGGGCCCCTTGGACACGGAGAAGCTCCGTCTTGGCGACGATGCCGCAGGCCGGCGGGAGGTGGATCTCGTCCAGGCCAGGGACGTGCCCCTCCAGCGGACGCTCAAACCGCGCCTTGAAGAAATGAAAAAGGACCATTTCCCCGAAAGGCTCTGGAAGAGAGATCCGTCACTCTGGAAGCAGGACCCCGGGGAGCAGAAGAGCATCCGGCAGGGCCTGGGCTGGCTGCACGTGGCCGAGAAAATGGAAGCGCACGCGGACGCGCTGGTGGAATTCGCGAGGGAGATAAAACGGGACGGGTTCAGGCACGTCGTCCATATGGGAATGGGCGGCAGCAGCCTCGCCCCGCTGGTATTCCAAAAAACGTTTCGCCCGGGGCAGGATGGGATCCCGATCACAGTGCTTGACACAACGGACCCGGCAACCATCCTTGAGATCGAAAACAGCCTCCCCCTTAAAGAAACTCTTTTCATCGCCGCCAGCAAATCGGGAACGACCGCGGAGCCGATCGCCTTCGAAGATTACTTTTACGACAAATTGCGGAAAATAAAGGACAGCAGGGCCGGCGAAAATTTCGTAGTGATCACCGACCCGGATACTCCCCTTCAGGGCACGGCCGAGGAGAGGAAATACAGGCGCTGTTTCCTGAATTACCGCGACATCGTGGGGCGCTATTCCGCCCTGTCGTGCTTCGGTCTTGTTCCGGCCGTCCTGCTGGGTGTGGATATCAAGGAAATACTTGCCCGGGCCTTGAGAATGGCCCATGCCTGCAGCGCCGCCGTTCCCGTCGAGAAAAACCCGGCCCTGATGCTGGGCGCGGCAATGGCCGAGCTGGCGCTCCGGGGTCGCGACAAACTCACGTTCCTGCTCCCGTCTTCCATTTCCAGCCTGGCGATGTGGCTGGAGCAGCTCATCGCAGAGAGCACCGGGAAAGAGGGCGTCGGCATCATACCAATTGCCGGCGAGGACCCGGGTGAATACGACGTGTACGGCGAAGACAGGCTGTTCGCCCATATCGGCCTGAAGAAGGACCCGGACCCCGGCATAACCGATACTTTGCGGAACCTGATAGCCTGCCGGGAACCTGTCGTCGATATACATCTGGAAGACGAACTGGATATCGGGCAGGAATTTTTCCGATGGGAAATGGCGACGGCCGTTGCCGGTTCCATTCTCGGCATCAATGCATTCGACCAGCCCAACGTTCAGGAAAGCAAGGACAACACGAACGTGCTGCTTGAAGAGGCTTCCCAGACAGGCAGCCTGGCCCAGCCCGGGCCCGTTTTGCGCGAGGGCGGCCTGTCGTTTTACGGCCCCGCGAAAAAGGCCGGAGCTGTCGATTATCTGGCGGATTTTTTCTCCCAGAGACGCACCGGCGATTACATCGCGCTCCAGGCCTACCTCACCGAGTCTCCGGAAACTGAGTCGAGCCTCCAGGGCATTCGGACGAAGCTGCGGGACACCTTCGGGCTCGCTACAACGCTGGGATACGGGCCCCGGTACCTGCATTCGACCGGGCAGATCCACAAGGGGGGTCCCGACAGCGGACTTTTTATCCAGTTCACCGCCGATGACCGGCTGGACGCCCCCATCCCCGGCCGCAAATACGGATTCGGCACCTTCCGGCAGGCCCAGGCCCTGGGCGATTTCGAGGCCCTCCGGAAGCACGGGCGCCGGGTGATCAAGGTGAACCTTGGGCCGGACATGATCGGCGGCTTGAAGCAATTCCGGGGGATAATGGACGAAGCGCTGTCCGGAGCATGAATATGAAAATCACAACCCTATTCCTGGACATAGGGGGCGTGATTCTCACAAACGGGTGGGACCGCCATATGAGGCAACACGCGGCAAAAACATTCAATCTCGATCCTGATGAGGTCAACGAAAGGCACTATCTCACTTTCGATACTTACGAAGAAGGCAAGCTCACACTGGACCAGTACCTCGACAGAACCATATTTTACGTGGAAAGGCCTTTCTCGAAAAAAGAGTTCCGCGATTTCATGTACTCGCAGTCGAAGCCCTACCCTGACATGCTGAACCTGCTGGGCGCGGTAAAATCCAGGTACGGCCTGAAGGTCACCTCCGTTAGCAATGAAGGGCGCGAGCTTAATATCCACCGGATCAGGAAATTTCAACTGAACACCCTTATCGACATCTTCATCTCTTCTTCGTTTGTGCATTTCCGCAAGCCGGATGAAGATATTTACAGGATTGCGCTTGACATATCCCAGGTATGCCCGGATGAGGTGCTATATATCGAGGACAGGGAGATGTTCGTCCAGATAGCGGCCGGGATGGGGATCAGGGGCATCATCCAGAAGGGTTATGAGACAACCCTTGCGGAACTGGGCAAATACGGGCTGAGGCCGGATTGAGGAACGCATTGTGGGAACCATAATCAATTTGTCGTTCTGAGGGAACTTGCGACCGAAGAATCTATTTTTTAACATTAAGGAAAGATCCTTCGCTGCGCTCAGGATGACAATTATTAATCGCCATTCTGAGGAGCAAAGCAGCGGGTTAAGTGAAAGATCCTCCGTGGAGTTTACATTGAGCGAATGGAAATGCTCAGGACGATATACAGGGAGTTCATATAATTTGAATAAATTCAGAGGAACCATATGCAGAAGAAATACCAGATAGGCATGATCGGACTGGGCGAGATGGGGCGCAATCTCGTCCTGAACCTGGCGGACCACGGCATCGGGGTGGCGGGATTCGACAAGGACCCCCGAAAGACGGCATCCCTCGCCAATATTGATTCAGTCCTCGCCGTCAACAGTCTCGAAGAGCTTCTGCAGGCCCTGGAGAGGCCCCGCGCCGTCATGTTCATGGTGCCGGCTGGTCCGCCGGTAGACGACGTAATCCGCGACCTCTTCCCGCTGCTTGAGAGGGGCGACATCCTCATGGACGGCGGGAACTCCCATTTCCGGGACACCGACGTGCGGGGAAAAATGCTGGAGAGCCGCGGGTTTCAGTTTCTCGGCATCGGGATCTCGGGCGGCGGCGAAGGGGCCAGGCACGGCGCGAGCCTTATGCCGGGCGGTCCCCGGGATGCTTACAACCACGTGCAACAAATCGTAGAAGCGCTGGCGGCCGGGGTGGACGGCGAGCCCTGCGCCGCCTGGCTGGGCCCGGGCTCGGCGGGCCATTATACGAAGATGGTCCACAACGGCATCGAGTACGGACTGATGAGGCTGATTTCCGAAACATATGACCTGATGAAGCGCGGCATGGGGTTCAACGACGACCAGCTGCATGATGTCTATTGCCGCTGGAACGTGACGGAACTCAATTCATACCTGCTGGAAATAACGGAACACATCTTCTGCAAGTCCGACGAGAAGACCGGGAAAAGGCTCATTGACGTCATCCTGGATGAAGCCGCCCAGAAGGGTACGGGCCGCTGGACCTCTCAGGACGCGATGAATATCGAAACCCCTGTCCCCACCATAGACATCGCTGTTTCAATGCGGGGACTCTCCGCAATGAAAGCCGAGCGCGAAGAGGCCAGCCGCAAATTAAAAGGGCCGGAGAACAGGCGTTTCCTCAAGCGCCTGGAAAATGAACAGGAATTTTTCCTGGAACGCCTGCGCAAAGGGCTGTATGCAGCGATGATCATCACCTTTGCCCAGGGATTGGCACAGCTGCGCAAGTCTTCCGATATATACGGCTACGGCATCGATCTGGAAACTGTAGCGCGGATCTGGAGAGGCGGCTGCATCATCCGCGCCGCCCTGCTCGAAGACATCCGGGCCGCATACCGCGCCAATCCAGCTCTGGACAACCTGCTCATGGACGACCGGCTTGGCAACACTGTTTCAGAACTTCAGCAGGACCTGCGTTACGTTATCGAAAACTCGGTGGCCATCGGCATACCGGCCCCGGCGTTCATGGTATCTCTCGCCTACTTCGACAGCTACCGCAGCGATTGGATGCCGGCCAACCTGATCCAGGCGCAGCGCGATTATTTCGGGGCGCATACTTATGAGAGGATAGACGAGCGCGGGCATTTCCATACCGAGTGGGAGACCTGACTCGATCGGGTAAACTGATATGGCCGATCATACACATACGGCTCCGGCTATCCTGATCATCTTCGGGGGCGCGGGCGACCTCACGTGGAGGAAGCTCGTACCGGCCGTATACAACCTTTTCATCGACAAATTGCTGCCGGCCGAGTTCGACGTGATCACGGTGGACAAGAGAAAAACAGGCAGGGACGAATATTGCCGCCATCTGCGGGAAGGCATCGACAAGAACTCCAGAAGAGGCAAAGCCGACGAAAATACCTGGCGCGAGCTGTCGGACCACATCAGCTACATAAGCGCGGATTTTGAAAATATTTCATCATACAGTAAACTAGCCGGGAAAATCGCCGAGTGCGAGCGCAACTGGAAAAAACGGGCGAGCCGCATATTTTACCTGGCCGTGCCCCCTTTCCTGATCGAGACGATTGTCGCAAACCTCGGAAAATCCGGTCTTGCCGGCGACCGGGAGCGGGCGCGGCTGGTTGTCGAGAAGCCCTTCGGCCACGACCTGGAATCGGCCCACGACTTGAATATGACCCTGCTCAACACGTTTGAGGAATCCCAGATCTACCGAATCGACCATTATCTCGGCAAGGAGACGGTCCAGAATATCCTGGCGTTTCGCTTCGCCAACGCCATGTTCGAGCCGGTCTGGGACCGGCGGTACATAGAGCATGTTCAGATCACTGTTGCCGAAATGATTGGGGTCGAGCACCGGGGGGCTTATTACGAACATGCGGGAGCGCTGCGGGACATGATACAGAACCATCTGCTGCAGATCCTCTCGCTCGTCGCAATGGAGCCGATGGTGTCGTTCGATGCCGACGAGATCCGCAATAAGAAACTCGATGTCCTGCGCGCCATCCGCGAAATCCCGGAGGACCAGGTGCAGACATTCGCCGTGCGCGGCCAGTACACCGACGGCTGGATGGAGGGGCAGCGCGTGCCCGCGTACCGGAAAGAGCCGGACGTCTCGCCCCGGTCCGATATCGAGACGTTCGCCGCGGTGAAGCTCTTCGTCGACAACTGGCGGTGGCAGGATGTGCCCTTTTACCTGAGGACCGGGAAGCGGCTCCCGCAAAGGGCTTCCGAGGTTTCCATCCAGTTCCGCCCCGTGCCCCACCAGTCCTTTCCGCCGCCTGCCACCCTGGCGTGGCAGCCCAACAGGCTGATCCTCCGCATCCAGCCGGAAGAAGGGATACTATTGAGATTCCAGGCAAAGCAGCCGGGGCCCACGGTCCATCTGAGCACCGTGGACATGCTGTTCTCGTACTGCGAACGGTTCAAATCCACCCCTCCGGAGGCATATGAAACTCTCATCCTTGACGTCGTGCGCGGCGATGCCACGCTGTTCATGCGGGCCGATCAGGCGGAGGCTGCCTGGTCGGTGATCATGCCCATCCTCCAGTTCTGGGACACTGTGCCCCCTGTCGATTTTCCCAATTACCAGGCCGGCAGCTGGGGGCCGGAAGCTTCGGAGGCGCTGATCGCCCGCGACGGCAGGAGCTGGCTCGCACCCCTGCTTGAGACCGGCGAAGAGGCAAAGTGTGAAACCTCGGGAATGGAGGAAGGGTGATGATAAAAACAAAGCGCGCGTACGATCCGGCATCCGAGGACGACGGCAAGAGGGTCCTTGTCGACCGGCTCTGGCCCCGGGGGCTGAGAAAAGACAAGGCCAGGATTGACGAATGGCTCAAGGACATTGCTCCCAGCACGGACCTGAGAAAATGGTATTCCCACGACCCGGCCAAATGGCAGGAATTTAAAAAGAGATATCGCAACGAACTTGAAGACAAAAAGGGCATCCTCGACGACCTGAAGGCCGAAGCGAAGAAAACCACAATAACCCTTGTCTATTCTTCCCGGGAGAGGGAGCTTAACAACGCCGAGGCGCTCCGGGAATTCCTGTCCAGGTAATCTAAAATGCTGGATACGCGGCAGTTAATGGAAACCTGCTTTCACAGTGGAGGATTTCCGTCATCGTTATCTTTTGCGTCGAGCTTGCCGTGCTCATCTGGATCACATTCCCTGGTATTCGGATGCGGCAGGTCTCGACGGACCTGGAATGGTCCGGCTTGAGGAAATATGTCCGCCTGTCCTTCTGGGGGCTCAATGCCGGGCTGCTGCTCATGGTGGTGCTGAACCTGTTCCCGAGCGGCGTCCTGCAGGTCCTTGATGTCCTCAACAACGGGTACTGGCATGCGCGTGGGCCCGGCTACATGGACCGGGAGACGTCGATTTTCCTGGAATGGCTCAGGCCTCCCGCTGACCTGATTTTTATTGTGCTGGGCGTGGTCCCGATGGTCATCGCCACGGTCAAAACCTATTCGCGCCTGCGCCGGCGCACTCAAACCTCGGAGGCATGAATGAGCAATTATGAGAAGCAGGTCCTGATATTCGGAAGCCAGAGCGCGATGAAAGATTTTGTGATTTCCCGATGGCTGGAGATATCCAGGCAAAACATCAGTAAATACGGAGTATTTCGGGTTGCGCTGTCCGGCGGGAGAACACCTGTCGGCCTTTACCAGCGACTCGCCGGGGAAAAAGACCTGAATTGGGACAAAACTGAAATCTACCAGGTAGACGAAAGGTTTGTGCCTGAAGGCGACCCCGACAGCAATTTCCGGATGATCCGCCGGACTCTCCTCGACCGCATACGGATACCATGTGAAAACATCGTCCCCGTACCTGTAAGTGCACCCGACCCGGTCCTGGCGGCGGAGCGGTACGAAGCCCTGATCCGGGAAAAGATGGGCCTCTCCGAAGGGCAGTTCCCCAGATTCGACCTCGTCCTGCTTGGGATGGGCAAGGACGGGCATACGGCATCCCTGTTCCCCGGAGATGATCTTCTGCTCGAAAAATGCAGGATAGCCTTGGCCGCTTTCCCCGAATCCGGCCACAGTCGCGTAACTCTTACACTCCCGGCCATTAACAGGGCCAGGCACGTGTTCTTTTTCGTCGTGGGAAAGGAAAAGGCCGTTGTATTTCAGAAGGCTGCAGCAGGCGACCCCGCCGTCCCGGCGGCCCTGGTAAAGCCAATGAGGGGTGAACTGGTCTTGATGGCCGATCCGGGGGCGGGAAGCGCTCTTGAATAATTTCACCTTCCATTAGCAACGAATAAAAGCAAACACCTCACAATTAGAGTTTTTCCAATGATTAGGGGCCGTTGGGCAGTGGCGCCCCCCCATTCAAAAGCCCAAAGTATCATATCGTCAAAATTTCCAGCCCAGTTACACATTGACTTTGTTGAAGCAGGTATGTTAGCAGAAGCAGTTCCCAGAGATCTGCGATTCGTATAACCGGCAAATGCTTCCGAAGACAGCCTGGGAGGGATTGCGAGTCGCAATTAAAGCTTGGGAGATAGGGAGCATCAAATTTTTTTGGGAGGTTTTTTGATGGCGTACGCAGAAGAGTATAAGAAGAAACTGGTGACACCCGAAGAAGCGGTAAAAGTGGTTAAGAGCGGAGACTGGATTGAGTATGGTTTTGGTCACACCAAGCCTATCGCACTGGACAAAGCACTAGCCGCCCGCAAGGACGAGCTTAAGGATATTAATATCCGCCACACGCTGACCCTTACACCCCAGGCCTGCATCGAGGCCGACCCTGACGGTTCGGTATTCACGCTTCAAGACTGGCATTTTTCCGGCTACGTCCGCAAGCTGCATGACCGCGGCAGGGCTTACTACCACCCGATGATTTTCCGCAACCAGCCCTTGTTCTACACCAAGAGCATTAAGAAGGTAGATGTTGCGATGCTGAGGGTGACCAAGATGAACAAGGACGGGTTCTTTAACTTCCATAACGGCTGTGCATCCCTGCGCGCCGCGTGCGATGTTTCGAAGAAGATCGTCCTTGAAGTCAACCCCAATCTGCCCTGGGCAATGGGCGGACGCGACGAATGCGTTCATATTTCCGAAGTAGAGTACATCACCGAGTTCGAGTCCAAGGTGGAAGCGATTCCCCCCGCAGCCCCGACCGACATCGACAAGGCGATCGCAGGCCACATCGTTCCCCTGATCCCGTCCGGATCCTGCATCCAGCTCGGAATCGGCGGACTTCCGAACATCGTCGGCACCATGCTGTCCGAATCGGATGTGAAAGACCTTGGCTGCCACACCGAAATGCTGGTAGACGCGTACTACCATATGCATGTGGCCGGCAAGCTGACCAACAAGAATAAAGGCATAGACAAGAACAAGAGCGTTTACGCGTTCGCGGCGGGCAGCCCCTTCCTGTATGAATGGATGGACTACAACCCCTCGCTGGCGACCTACCCGGTCTCCTACACGAATGCACCGCACATCATGGCTCAGAACGAGAAGATGATGTCGATCAACGCCTGTGTCGAAGTCGACCTCTTCGGCCAGGTATCATCCGAATCGTCCGGCCCCCGCCACATCAGCGGAACCGGCGGACAGCTCGACTACGCAACCGGCGCGTACATGTCGGAAGGCGGAATCTCCTTCATCTGCTGCAATTCTTCCTACAAGGACAAGCAGGGCAATGTGAAATCGCGCATTACCCCGATGCTGCCCCAGGGATCAATTGTAACAGTACCCCGTACCCAGGCCCACTGCATCGTGACCGAGTACGGAATCGCCGACCTCGCCGGAAAGTCGACATGGCAGAGAGCGGAAGCCCTGATCAACATCGCCCATCCGGACCTCCGTGACGAGCTGATCAAGGATGCCGAGAAGATGAACATCTGGAGAAAGTCCAACAAGTAAGCATTACAATTATAAAATATTTTATAAAAGAAACCCCGGCCAAAACCGGGGTTTTTTTTGAGCTGCGCGCTGAAGTCAACGGCTGCGAAATCGCTAAAGGGCAAGGAGATTCGGTGGTCACAAGCCTGAGGCCGCCATATGTCCACCGCCGGAGGGGGATAAAGGGGGTGGTCAGGTTATCCGCTCGCTCCAGGGACTTCAACCTCCCCCTGCGCCCCCTCAAAGAGGGGGACATCTTGTACTCGTCCACTCGGCTTGAGAAAAAGTAAGGCTCGACTTAAAACCTTTTACGAAAAGAGGCGCAACGCAGCAGATGAGCCTTATTCAAAAACCTACTCACATCTCCTTCTTCCACATGCATACCAGGTCCTTATCATGATACGTGCACTGGACAAGCTCCCAACCCTCTGAGCCGTGCTTGTTGAAGAAATCGGTGAGCCTTTTCATTTCCGCCTCATTGAGGTCGTGGACGAGACAGCTGCCTTCCGTATCGCATAGGATCGTCCTTTCCTGCTTGACCGGCTCCCCGTTCACCTTGTGCCTGGTAACTTTATAGGTCCAGTTCGGCATTATGTCTCCTTTAATCCGGTAATGAATAACCGTCCCCCTTTTCTAAAGGGGGACTCAGGGGGATTTTGATTAAAAATCCCCTCCGGCCCGAGAGATAATCATCTATCCTTCACCCCCTGACATTCCGGGCAGTAGAATGTCGACCTCCCCCCGATCGGCTTCCGTGCAATCGGGCTTTTGCAGCGGAAGCAGGGCTGCCCTTCCCTGCCGTAAACCTGGAGATGGTCCTGGTATCGTCCCTTTTTACCCAGGAGGTCTCTCCAGTCCGAAACACTCGTGCCCCGGCAGGCAATTGCCTTCTTCAGGACAGGCTGGAACTCCCTGACGATCCTGTTCCACTCTATCGTAGTAAGGTCGGAAGATTTTTTCCAGGGGTCAATCCCGGCCCGGAAAAGGATCTCGCAGACGTAAATATTCCCGAGGCCGGCAAGAGTCTTCTGGTCGAGCAGGAAATTCTTGACCGGGATCTTCCTGTTCTTCGCGGATGTTTTAAGGTCTTTGCCGGTGACGGCATCGCGACAGGCGTCGGGAATCTTACCCGGACCTTCTTTCGTCTTGCGGATTTCGACTGTGGCAAAGCGCCGCGGGTCGATAAGGCAGACGGCGCCCTGGGGAAAGCTGATGAGCAGGCGCGCGTGTTTGGAAATCCCCCACGGGCCCTCTTTAGAAAAGGGGGGATGTCCTGCAGATTCTCCTTTTTGTATCCAGTGCAGGTGACCGGTCATGCGCAGATGGACCACGATCTCCCTGCCTCCGGAGAGCTTCAGCTTCAGGAACTTCCCTTCCCTGCCGACTTCCTCAACCCGGCAATTGCAGACATTTTCCAGCTCGCCGATGCGTGATTTATCAAGCACCTCGATTCCCAGGATTTCCGAGCCGGGCAGGACCTTCTCGAGCTGACGTCGCAGCGTTTCTACTTCGGGCAGTTCAGGCATAAAAATATACCCTTTTTTGAGCACGTATTTTATCTGATTATGAACAATTGAGAAAGGAAATGAATCGGATAAAAAAAGGGGCGGTCTGACAACCACCCCCTCTTCCTGACCCGGCTTTAAATTCTTTACGCTGCTGCCGCGACTGTTATCACAATCAGTGGATCGCCGACCGAGACGTTGTCGCCGGGGGATACCGTGATCTCGGTGATCTTGCCGCTCACCTCGGAAACCACGTTGGTGATCATCTTCATGGCTTCGAGTACCACCAGAACTTCGCCGGCAAGGATTTCGTCTCCCACTCCCACCGGAACCTCGTTTACTATGCCGGTAAGAGGAGAACGGATATCGCCGGATTTGGCGAGCGCCTGGATCTCCTTCGGGCTCAGGGACTTTGCTTTTTCCGTTTTCGCGCCGGCTTCCTCAATAGTGGTGAGGATCGGCTCGGTGTGGTGATCGACTACGAGATAAGTAATTATGTCGT
>CAZKYN010000078.1:0-13473 GCA_964556675.1 uncultured Syntrophaceae bacterium | reverse complement strand
TGCCTTTCACCCCCCACGGCTGCATCTCACAGGCCTGGAGCGTGGCCGAAGTCATGAGGGCCTGGATAAAAACGGCCGGCTGAAATGGCCGACAAACCTCAAATAAAAAAATCGTATTTGCGCGCGCTTGGCCCGGGGCTGATAACCGGCGCCGCAGACCTCGATCCCAGCGCGATAGCAACCTATTCCCAGGCGGGAGCCCAGCTCGGGTTCGGGCTGTTGTGGACGCCGCTTTTCATGTACCCCCTGATAACGGCGGTCCAGGAATTATGTGCCCGGATCGGGGCGGTCACAGGCAAGGGCATTGTCGCGAACGTCCGCGAGCATTTTGGAAAAGGCCCCCTCTATTTTTTTGTCGCCGTCATCTGCATAGCAAACACCATAACACTGGGCGCGGATATCGGGGCCATGGCGGCGGCGGCGCAGTTGCTTGTGCCGGTATCGTTTAATCTCCTGATCGTTTTTTTTACAGCGCTGATGCTTTTCCTGCAGATACGGCTCAGTTACCCGGTATATTCACGGGTGCTCAAATGGCTGGCCCTCGCCTTAATGGCCTATCCGCTCACGGCTGTTGTCGTGTCGAAGTCCTGGGGAGAGATTATCCTGTTCAGCATTGTGCCGCAGATCGAGCCGGTGCACGGGTACTTCTACCTGGTCACGGGGATTCTCGGAGCGGGTGTCTCCCCTTACATGTATTTATGGCAGGCTTCCCAGGAAGTTGAGGAGGAAAAGGCCCTGGGCTGTGTCAGCGAAAACGGCGCCATCGAAAAACGTGCAAGGCCCCCATACATCAGGAAAATAAGATGGGACACGGCGCTGGGTATGAGCGCCTCGCTCCTTTCGGCCTGGTGCATCCTTATCGTAGCCGAATCGGTCTTCCACCAGGGCGGAATACTTGAAATACGGACGGCGGCGGAGGCGGCCCGCGCTCTGGAACCGCTCGTCTCCAAATTCCCCCAATCCGGCCTGATTGCCAAAAGCATCTTTGCTGCCGGTATAATAGGCTTGGGTTTGCTGGCCGTTCCGGTCATGGCCGGTTCGGCCGCGTATGCCATAGCGGAGATTTTCAACTGGCGGCAAGGCCTTGCCCTCAGGTATGGCAGGGCAAGAGGTTTCTACTCGGTCATAGTGGGGGTCATCCTGATCGGATTCCTTCTTAACCTCCTCGAGTTCAATCCAATTAAGGCCCTGGTCTTTGCAAGCGTCTTTAACGGAATCTCATCCGGTCCCCTGCTGCTGGTCATCTATTTCATTGGGAGGGACAGCAGGATAATGGGAGAGTACCGGAGCGGAACTGTTTCGGCTGTCCTGCTTAAATTGACTATATTCGGGACAGTCGCATCCTCCCTTTTTCTGCTCGTCACAATGGCTCTTCGCTGAGATTCCCGTATCGTTACTGTTCCATGCACGGCAAAATCAAAAATCCCACCTGATCGGCATTGAGGCTTGCCGCGGAGCAGGTTCATCCTCCACAGAATCGAGTTTCAGGATATTGCGCCCTGCAAATGAGGAATGGCTTGATTTTGCCGGGGGGGCATTCGTGTATAATTGAGTCACCATAGCAGGCAACCGAGTGTGTGCCGGGCGGCCAGAGGTCTTATTTTACAGACCCTAACAAGAAAGGAGCAAAAAGATGTTGCAGGCTATGGAGTTAATTTTATTGATCCTTCTAGTGATCATCGCCTGGTGCATGATTTACAACAAGCTGACATCCGGCAAAGAGGAAGAGGAACTCTGACCCGGGTCAATACTGCCCTCTTTGTTATCTCTCTACCGGAGATTCCGGGGGGCGGAGGAAAGTCTTGTAAGTATCTCAACGCAGGCAGTCTTATCCAGGGGACGGTTGTCGTTGCCGCATTTGGGCGAATAGATGCAGGCGGGGCAGCCGTCTTCACATGGACATTCCCGGATCAGATCGAAAGTCATTCGGAAGATTTCCGGGAACAGGTCGTAGGCGCGCTCGGAAATTCCTATCCCGCCCTCAAATCCGTCATACACAAAGATCGTGGGCTTGAGCGTGTCCGGATGGAAGGGCGCGGACAGGCCGCCCAGGTCGTGGCGGTCGCAAAGGACATGGAAGGGGATGACAGAAATCATGGCGTGCTCGATGCCGTGCAGGCCCCCGCCGAAATCCCTCCCCGACTTCCTTATTTCCATTCCCGTTTCATCCTCGATCGTGAACCAGAACCCGACGGTGTTGAATTCCAGGGGCGGAAGGCTCAACGGCCTGACGCCCAGGACCTTGTCCTGGCGGACCACCTTGAAGCCTGTATATCGCTCGGTGACGCCGATTGTGCCTGTGGTTACGGCAATGCCGCCCTCGGTTTTGCGCCGCAATTCGCCTGTTATCCGCAGGTCGGCGCTTTTGAGCGGGACCGTGTAATAGTCGACCTCCGCTTTCCCGGCACAGGCAATCCTGTCCTTGAGATCGAGCTTTTCTATAATGTAAGTCTCTCCCTGGTGAACTAGCACGGCTCCCTCGTGCGCCTCGCGGTACGCCTGGTTCAGGTCCATTGTGCCCAGGGTCCGGCCCTCCGTTACCAGGGTGAAGACCTCGGAAGCGGCCCCGTCGAGGCTGACCACCTCGGCAGGCCGGGCCTTGCCCGAATAGACCCACCCCCGCGAGGTCCGGGAGACCAGGCCGTGCTTTCCGAGTGAACTGAGGACATTGCCGGTTTCCGGGCCGAGCAGCTCCCGGTCTTTTTCAATGTCGATTGGGATTTCGGCAGCCGCGCACATGATGTGCCCCGCGCAGATGTGCGGGTTGGAAATATCCACCACGGCATGTTCGGGAGGCCTCTCAAAGAAGATTTCCGGGTTGCGGATGAAATACTGGTCCAGGGCGTCTTCATAGGCGACAAGGGCGGCAATGGATTGCCCCTTGCCCCTGCCGCTGCGGCCCGCCTGTTGCCAGGTGGAGATAGCCGTCCCGGGATAACCGGATATTATCACGGCATCGAGCGAGCCGATGTCGATGCCGAGCTCCAGGGCGTTTGTGGATACAACTCCCCGAAGCTCCCCGTTTTTCAAGTCGTTTTCCAGTTTGCGGCGCTCTTCCGGAAGGTAACCCGCCCGGTAGGCTGCGATCGCGCCGGCCGGCCCCGGGCCCGTCCTTTCCAGGTCGTTGCCGGACCACAGCGATATCAGCTCCGCCATTTTCCTCGAACCCGTGAAGCAGATCGTCTGCAGGCCGCTGCGGATGAAATGGACAAAGAGGTTTTTTGCCTCGGCATGGGTCGACGAACCGTCTTCTCTGGCTGCAAAGGGGTTGACCAGGAGAAAGTATTTCCGGCCCGAGGGGGCGCCGTTTTCCGAAATATGCCGGAATTCCTCCCCGACAAGGTCCGCGGAAAACTCCCTGGGATTGGCAAGGGTAGCCGTGGAGAGCACGAAACGGGGGCTTGCCCCATAGTGCCGACAGACCCTCCTGAGGCGCCGCAGCAGCCAGGCCACGTTGGAGCCCAGCACGCCCCTGTAGCGGTGGGCCTCGTCCAGGACGATGTATCTCAGCCCTCGGAAAAATTTCTCCCACTTGTAATGCCAGGGCAGCACCTGGTGCAACTCATGGAGGTTGCTGACTATTATGCGGGACCGGTCGCGGATGGCGGGCCTCCGTCCTGCGGGGGTGTCCCCGTCGTAGACGCGCGGCGAGACGTTGATCCCGGCGGTTCTCTCCATTTCTGCCAGGAATTTCAACTGGTCGTTGGCGAGGGCCTTTGTGGGATAGAGGAACAGGGCGCGGGCCGCCGCATCTTCAATCATGCTTTCCATGACGGGCAGGGAGAAGGCGAGCGTCTTGCCGGACGCGGTCGGGGTCGTGATGATGACGTTTTCGCCGCCGCGCAGGAGGTTGACCGCCTCGCACTGGTGAGAGTAAAGCGTGATTTTCCGGGATTGCAGGTAAGAGGCAAGCGGACCGGGAAGCTCCCGTTCCAGGGAGCCGTATGCCGCGTGACGGGCGGGGATCACGTGCGTATGGATGAGCTTGGGATAGCCGCGCAGGTCCCGGACAGCCTTCTCTATTTCAGTCCCGTTCGGGTATTCGGGCATGGCTGCCATCGCGCGTCATCTCCCCCAAAGCTCGTGGAGCTTGGAAAAGAGGCGGCCGAGGGTATCGAGGTCCTTACGGTTGTGCTCGACTATCGGCACGAGGGGGCCGGGGTTGCCTGTCTGCATATAGGTTTCGTAAAACTCGGGGACGAGCGCGCTGGGTACGTCGTCGAGCCTTTCCTCCCCGAACAGGAAATTTTCGAGAGTGACCAGGCGGCAATTGGGCGAGGTCTCGCCCCACGCGCGGCGCGAATAGGGGAGCACGTCGAAGTGCGCCCGCTCCAGGTTGCCCTGCAGGCCGTAGTAGAAGAACCGTTCCTGGATATAAGGAATATCGAATGTCCTGCCGTTGAATGTCAGAAATGCGCTGTGCTCGCCGATATGGGATTTGACCGCCGAGAGAGCCGCAGGCTCCTCGGCGATGCTGCGCAGCAGGTACTGATGGAACAATATCCGGTTTCCTTCGATCCCGGCGATGCCGATCAGGATTATCGGCCGGGAAAAGAGCCCCAGCGTCTCTATATCGAGCAGGACGAAATCCCGGGGCGAATGGAAGCCGGACACAAAGAACGAAAGAGGATGCGATTTGGGATACCAGCGGTTGATAAGTTCCTGAATCCCGCAGGTATCGGATGATTCGAACATCTCCATGAAACGCGAGGCGGCTGGACCGAAACGGGGGTGCGAGGCGAGCTCGGGAATCGTGCAATAGCCTTTTCTCTTGAGCTCCTTTTCCTTTGCCGACCCGATTCCGTATAGGAGCTTGAGATCGGAGAGGATCCTCTCGCGGCAGAGCTCCGGGCAGGACACCTCGAACCTCAGAGCGCCCTCATTCCTTATGCAGTAAAAATCCCCCGCATCGTTGGACAGCCGTTCTCCCGGAAGGGCTTCTTCCAGCGACATCCCCCTGTATTGTTTCAGGAGAGAGGCCTTGAGTTTCCGGGCGCGGCTGTATTCGGCCGGGTCCATCCCCCAGGCGAACCGCCCCCCGTACACCGGCTCTCCTTCTTCGACGATGTCGTATTCCCGTATGTTTTCAGAGTAGCCCTTCAGGCGCTCGCTTATCCGGTCGTATATTGTCTTCATAAAGGGTGAACGGCCGCAAGGCAGGCTTTTCCAAACCCCTCGGCGGATGTCTCTTCATTGCCGGGGATCATATTACATGAGGAACTAAGAGGAAAGTGGGAACTCAAAGCAAAAATTTTGATTTCAGGCCCGACCTTGCCATTTCCGCTATTGCGTTGTCATCGATAAACGCAGTGTTAATCACCAGGTCGTAATGGACCGGGTCGGCTATATCGGCATTGAAATACCTGCGGATGTATGCTCGGCGGTCCGCCTCGACGAGGTCGATCCTTTTACGGGCCTCCTCCCGGGAGCATCCGAACCTCTTCATGACATTCCTGATCCGCGCTTCCAGTGGGGCCATCAGCCTGATCCGGAGCTGGCGCTCCGGCTCGATGAGGAAAGATCCGCCCCTGCCCAGGATGACGGCCCGCCCGTGCCGCGCAATTGTTCCCATGATTTTCACCAGGTGCTGCATGTACTGGTACGACCAGAGATTACGGTCCTGTTCCAGCACGGCCATCCAGTCCTCGAGCATGGACCGGCCCCTCTCGTCCAGAGTCGCGATCACCGCGGAGCTCAACCGAGCGCTCCTGGCGACTTCCTCAACTATTTTTCCCCCGTAAAGATCCAGCTTGAATTCCGCCGCAAGGCGGGAAGCGATATCGGCTCCGCAGCAGCCCGGCTCGCGCGAGATCGTAATCACAGGCCTGGCGGCGGGCTTCTCTTCCCGGGACGATTTGTTCCATTTCAACAGCTGCTCTTCCACAAGTTGCTGGATGATGTCGGTTGACGGCATGTGTTTCATGGCGTTCCCCTTTCATCGGAATAGAGACTGCACGGGGCTTTATATACGAACAAATTAGCAGGCGCAGAGCATTGGAGGCAAGATTAAAGCTTCACTCAGAACCATTGCTTCTTTTTGAAATAATAAAGCATGCCCAATGCGCTCGAGATCATGACAGCCCAAAGGGCGGGATAGGCCCAGGGCTGGTCGAGCTCCGGCATGTGTTTGAAGTTCATCCCGTATACGCCCGCCAGGAACGTGAGCGGAATGAAAATGGTGGAAATAATTGTCAGCACCTTCATCACTTCGTTTAGCCTGTAGCTGATGCTGGAGAGATAAATATCGAGCATGCCGAAGACCATCTCGCGGTAATTTTCCCCGGTGTCGATCACCTGGACGACATGTTCGTAAACATCGCGGAAGTATACCCGTGTTGCCGGCTTGATCAGGGGCGATTCCGACATGTAAAGGAGATTGATCATTTCCCGGGCCAGCCGGACGGAACGGCGCAGGAAAAGGGTCTCCCGTTTAAGCCTGTGGATCGACTCGAGCACACGCGGGCCCGGCCTGTCCAGCAGGGCCTCTTCAGTTGTTTCGATCAGGTTTCCGAATTTTTCCTGGACCACGAAATACTGGTCGACTACTACGTCCATAAGGGAGTAAGCCAGGTAATCGGATCCCATCCGGCGCAGCCGCGTCGAGCCCGCGCGCATCCTGTCGCGGATGACATCGAAGAGCTTGCCCGGGCGCTCCTGGAAGCTGATCACATAGTTCTCCCCGAAAACAATGCTGATCTGTTCCACCGAACTTTCGCCCTTTTCCTCGTCGAACGTGAGAGACTTAAGCACGACAAACATGTACCTGCCGAAGTCCTCGACTTTGGGGTTCTGCCCGATGGTCGCTATGTCCTCGAGGAAGAGCGGGTGCAGGTCCAGCTGCTTTCCGATATCGGCTATAATATCGACCTTGTGGATGCCGTCTATACTCATCCAGGTCACGCCGTCCGGCCTGAAAGGGAAGACCTGCTTGACCGATTCCGCCTTTTTTTCGGAGTACCCGTCTTCGCCGTAATGGCTGACAATGATATTTACCGGGTCCGTTCTATCGGGGTAGTTGGGAATCAGGCAGCCGGGCGGCATGCCGGCTTTTTTCGCGCTCCTGGAAAATCTCTTCTTTGACATTCACACGTACCGGGTCTTTTCGGCAAAACCCAGGCGCGGGGTTTCAACCGGGGTTATCTTCGGCTTGCCCAGACAGACGATTGCAAGCGGGTCCAGGTCCGTGGAGATATTCAGGATCCGCCGGATGGGGCATCTCTCGAAGAGCGTGAACCACAGGCTTCCCAGTCCCAGGGCGGAGGCGGCGAGCAGCATGTTCTGCACAGCCGCCGCGCAGGCATGCTGGTACCCGGGAATGCTGTCCCCCAGGAAAACATGCGCCCCCGATTTCCGGGGATCTCCCACGACGACTATGAGGACGGGGCATTCCCTGAGGAAGTCCATTTTATATTTTTCGATCCATTTCCAGCCGCTCTTCTCGAACAGCATGGCCTTCGTTTTTGCCGCGGCATCGGCAATCGCGGCCTGGACTTCGGGGTTGGTGACGACAATGAATTCCCACGGCTGGTTATTTGCGGGGGAAGGCGCCCACGTGGCGGCTTCCAGTATCCTGCCCACGTCCTCCGAGGGTATGCTGTCCGGCATGAAACTGCGGCAACTGCGGCGGTTCCTGATTGTTTCGAAGAGTTCCATAAAAGCACCTGCCCTTTCTCTCCCCTTTTCGGAGTCGGAGGGGATTTTTTCAGGTTGGAAATCCCCCTGAATCCCCCTTTAAAAAAGGGAGACCTGATGTTTAATGGAAGAAAACCTGGTTCCTTCCATTCTCCTTCGCCTTGTACATGTTCGCGTCGGCCCTCTTGATGAAATCCATCATGTCTTCATTGAAAACGTATTCGGCCACCCCGATGCTGAGCGTCACTTCCACTCTTTGATCTTCCAACAGGGCCCGGTCCGCGATGAAGTCCTGCCGTATCCTCTCGGCCACCCGGACCGCTTCCGGCCCCGGGGTTTCCGGCAGGATGATGATGAATTCATCCCCCCCGTAACGGCACACCGTATCCGTCATGCGGATGCACTTGCGGACAACGTTGGCAAGCCTGACAAGGATTTTATCTCCTTCAATGTGCCCATGGCAGTCATTGTATTTTTTGAAATTGTCCATGTCCAGGAGGATGATAGACAGGATGTTCCCGTAGCGGCTGGTCCTCGTCAGTTCGGATTTGAGCTGGATGAAGAAATGCCGGGAATTGAAGAGTTTGGTCAGGTCGTCCGTGATGCTCAGCTCCATGTATTTCTGTTCGCTCTCCCTGAGGGCCTCCTCGGCGTTGCGGCGCGCCGTGAAGTCAAGCGCATTGCCCAGGACTGCTTTCTCTCCCCCGTAAGTTATGGGGATGACGGTCTCCATGATCCACCTCGTCTCGCCTCCCCGGGTATTCAACCTGTACTCGTAGGGCGCCGAGCGCTGCCCTTTGAGCATTTTTATGGAATTGGCCCTGACAAATTCCCTGTCGTCGGGGTGGACGAGCTCTATTGCCCTTAAACTCGGCAGTTCCCGCTCGCTTACCCCTGTGTATTCCCGGAACTTCGGGTTCCCGAACCGCAGATATCCGTCCTGGATAACGTAAACCCCGACCGGGGAGCTGTTGGCCAGGACCTCATAGAGGTCCTCCACCTGCCTTCGGGAGGTGATATCGCGGCTCACGCTGATAATGCCGGCAATCTGGCCGGTGGCATTATGGATTGGCGTGTTTATGGTGTCGATAATAAGCTTCTTCCCGTTGTGCTCGATTTCATGCTCGAATCGCGACAACATGCGCGAACGCAGCACCTGCCTGTCCGACTGGACCAGGGCTTCCGCCGTCCCGGGCTTGAATATCTCATAACAGGTCTTGCCGATGACCTCGTCCTGCTCCATGCCCATAATGTCCTCGAAGGCCCTGTTGACCAGCAGGAAACGCCCGCTGGTGTCTTTGAAAGAGATCATGTCGGGGACAGACTGGATAAGGCCGAAGAACCTGACATTGACGTCCTGCAGCTGGCGTTCGGTATTTTCCCTTGCCCGGACGTGCTTTTCGAGCTGCTCCGCCCGCTCGCTTATCAGGCTCAGGTTTTCCCTGACTTCTTGGTTCAGCCGGCTGTTCTCGAGGGCAAAGCATATCTCTTCCAGCATGAGCCGCAGGATGTCCTCATCCTCGCTCCGGAATTCCCTGTCCGGAGGGGCGGCGAGATTGACGACCCCGAGGAGCTTTCCGTGCACCGTAACCGGGATGCTCATAAAAGATGGAGAGCTGTAGTAAAACGCCTTCCGGTCCGATTCGAGGCCGGCCTTCACCTGGTCGTATATGCTGCTGTTTGCGGAAGCGTCCGGGTTTTCCCCCTGCGAGTTTACGCTACTCAAGTTGCCCGCCTTGTCGTTTCCCGCGATCCCACTGGAGTGATGGATCCTCAGGCTCCCCGCGCCCTCTTCCGTCAGGATGGACCCGTGGGCGGCCCCGGTCACCAGGATCGCTTTCTCCAGAAAGATGTTCAGCATCTCCATCGGGTTGTCCCGGTTGCGGACAATGGACATCATTTCCTTGAGCGTGTTGAGCTCAAAAGATTTGCGGTCCAGGTCCAGCCCCGTATTGTTTATTCTCCTGACCAGCTTGTTGAATGACGTCGCGATCTCCATCATTTCAGCTGTGATATTCTCCTCCGTGTCGAGGAGGCTTCCGTCTTCAGACGAGCGCTTGATTACCCTGGCCGTCCTGTCGAAATGGTTGAAAGTCTTCCGCAGCAGCACGATGCCGATGCCGATCAGGCCCAGGACGGAGATCACGATCAGGATTTGCGGGAGGTCCAGGACGAAGCTGTTCATGTAAAGAATGTAAAGGACGACAAGCAGGGGTATTGCAAAAGCCAGGAGTTCGATTATTTTCAGGCGATAGGCCAGGTTCCTGCCCTCAAATGCTTCAGGACTCATGATGCGCTTTCTTTCCGGGAGGAAAAAGTTAATTTTGTCCCGGACATATTGAGGATGAATTTGCCGGGCATGTTCCTCTCGATTTCGGCAACCGTGTCCCGCCCCGTG
This sequence comes from uncultured Syntrophaceae bacterium, assembly GCA_964556675.1. Classification (GTDB taxonomy): domain Bacteria; phylum Desulfobacterota; class Syntrophia; order Syntrophales; family UBA4778; genus JBDKTK01. The sequence continues at coordinate 3,443 of CAZKYN010000078.1, read as the reverse complement.
CAGTGCGTGGGAATAATGTGATCCGGGTTGATTTCTTTCAGGTCCCTGATCGTGGGCGCGACCGCGGCGGCAAAAGCAGGACCGGCCAGATGAAAACCGCCAATGATTGCATGCACCCTTGGGATGCCGGCAACCTTCCGGGCATAACGGACAGTGTTGACTATCCCCGAATGGGCGCAGCCGGAAAGAATGACAAGCCCTTTTCCCGAGAGGTTCATGACAAGCGCCGAATCGTCTTCGATCTTGTCGGGGCGCTCCTTCCCGTCTTCTTCGAAGAACGCGAAGGGCATGCCTTTTTCGTATCCGGTCACCTTTTCGATCCCGCCCAGGAAGAGGGCATCCCCGTCCAGCAGCTCGATAGGGGCCGCGGTTTCGACCACCTCCAGCCCCAGCCCCTCCAGGTAATTTTTTGTCAGAGGAGGGAAATGGGCCTTTTGGGAGCCGAACCTGAGGTAGCGCTGCGATTTGAAGACGCCCGGGTGGACCACGATCTGCAGGCCCTGTTTATTGATCATTTTTACCAGCTCGCCGATGCCGCCGAAATGGTCCGAATGGCCGTGCGAAAGCGCCAGCGCTTCAACGTTTGCCAGGTCGGCATTGAGAGCCCGGGCATTATAGGCGGCGCCGCTGGGTGAGAAGCCGAAATCGAACAGGATGCGCCTGGTCCGTCCCGAGCGGGTGATCCCGACCAGGGCGGAAAAGCCGTGTTCAGCCAGGATGGAATTGCCGATCCGGCCGCCGATGAGGTACCTGGCGCGGGAAATGACGTCCGAATTGTCGATTGCAGTAATATCGATATAATTATCCTGCAAGGTCAGGATCTCTATCCGGTCGGCGGCATTCAGGTTCACGTTACACCTCGGCGCTAGTCAGGCAGAAAGCTTTACATGAAATGCGCTTTCGATGTCAAAATGTTTGTTCCAGTTTGGCCTGAAATTGTTCAGCTCTTCGAATTTATTGTCGAATTTATTTGGGAAGCATGTTATTTGAGTCCCGGAGGGGAAATAATGAAGGTCCTTTTAGCCGGTTATAATCTGGACGCCGACTTGATTTCAGAACTCGGGAGAAACCTGCCGGACAGCCGGGACGTCACTCCGGAAACCGTCTCGGCCGCTTACGCCCGTATCAGCCGCAACCCCCTGCCGGTGAATGAGCTGCGCAAGATTTCCCGGGCAGAGGTGACCGCGGCCCGGCAATCCAACACCCGGATCGTCTTCGACATGGGCCACAGCTCGATAGCGGAGCATGCGGTTTTCAATGTCGACGTGCTCGGGGTCTCGCGCCTCCTGGTCGAGGAGATCGAGAAATTCCGCCTTTGCTCCTATACGGAAAAATCCCAGCGTTACGTCCTGCTGAAAGACGATTTCGTCATCCCGGAAGAGCTAAGGGCCGCGGGCCTGCAGGACGAGTTCGCGGAAATAGTGCGGGAGCAGAACCAGTTCTACCATGTCCTTTACGAAGCTTTGAAGCCCTGCGTATTTGAGAAAAATGCGGACCTGGCCGCGGACCCCTCCAACCGCGTCTACCTGGAAAACCTCGCGAAGGAGGACGCCCGCTATGTCCTGTGCCTGGCAACGGAGACGCAGCTCGGAATGACTCTCAATGCCAGGAACCTGGAGCTCATGCTGCGCCGTTTTTCGGCCCACCGCCTCGAGGAGGCCCGCCGTTTCGGTTCGCAGCTTTATGCCGCCTGTTTCGGGACAGCTCCCTCTCTCGTCCGTTACACGGAAGCAACCGAATTCGACCGGAAAACGCGGGAAGAGCTTGAGGACCGGACCCGGTTGCTGTTCGGAAAATGGGGCAAGAAGAAATGGGAGGAGAAAAAGACCCGGACCCTGGGGAAGCGGGGCCATGTCAGCCTGATCTGGGCGACGCCGGATGCCGACCGGAAACTCGTGGCGGCGCTGCTGCATTGCTCGTCGGGTTATGCGATGGACAGGTGTCTCGCCGTAGCCGACCTCATGGACGACCGTGAAATGGAGGAGACCGTCGCCGCCTCGCTCAAGAGGATGCAGCCGTTCGACTCCCCGCTGAGGGAGTTCGAGCAGGCAGACCTCCTTTATGAGCTGATTGTGAGCGCGAGCTGCTTTGCCCAGATGAAACGGCACCGGATGGCGACCATCACGTGCCAGCGCTACGACCCCGCCCTGGGTATAACAATCCCGCCCGCGGTCCGCGAGGCCGGGATGGAAGAGCGATTCCGGAAAGTCCTTTTCCGCACGGAGGAACTGTACCAGAAGCTGGAAAGGGATGCCCCCGGCGCCGGGGCATATGTCCTGACCAACGCCCATCAGAAAAGGGTCCTGATGAAACTCAATGCCAGGGAACTTTACCATATCGCCAGGCTGCGCATGGACCGCCATGCCCAATGGGATATCAGGGAAACGGTGGAAAAAATGGTGAACCTGGGCCGCCGGGCCATGCCGCTTACCCTGATGCTTGCCTCCGGAAAAGACGATTTCGCCGCGCTCCGGAAAAGCTGTTTCGAGGAAGGCGAGCGCGCCTGATGGGACTGCAAACGCCGATCCCGGTCAACGGATGGTTGGTCCTAATCCTGGCCGCCCTTGCGACCAGCTCCGTCCTGCGCTTTATTTTGAGCAGGCTGAACACGGACCACCTGAAAGAGCACGGAAAGGAAATCCCCCCGGAATTCGAGGGCGAAATAGACGCTGAAACCCTTTCCCGCATTACCGATTACACCCTGGAGTCGTCCCGGTTCGGGACAATCGAAAGCCTGTTCGACGATGCCCTGCTGATCGCGGTCATAATTTTCGGCTTCATACCTTGGCTCGCAATGGAGCTTTACCCCCGGCTGGGCTTAATCCCGGCAGGTCTCGCGTTTTTCGGGATACTTTTTTTCCTGAGCTGGGTCCTCGGCCTGCCGTTCAGCCTTTACGGCACTTTCGTTCTAGAAAAGAAATACGGTTTCAGCACCATTACGTTCCGTATGTGGCTTGCCGACCTGCTCAAGGGGGCCGGAATATCGTTAATCCTGATCGGCGCTTTGCTCGCAATATTCCTCTGGCTGCTCCAATCAACCCCCCTTTGGTGGTTCTGGGCATGGCTGGTCTTCTCCGGTTTCCAGCTGCTGATGCTCTGGCTTTATCCCGTCCTCATTGCGCCGCTCTTCAATAAATTCGAACCGGTTGCCGACGAGGAGCTTAAACACGGCATAATCGGCATGATGGAAAAGAAGGGCCTCAAGGTGGAAGGGATATTCCAGGTCGACGCCGGAAAGCGCAGCCGCCACACAAACGCCTATTTCACCGGTATCGGGAAAACCAAACGGATCGTCCTTTACGATACGCTGCTGCAGTCCCACCCGCGCTGGGAGATCATGGCCGTGCTCGCCCACGAGCTGGGCCACTGGACCCGCAAGCATGTCATCAAGCAGCTCGTATTAATGGAAATTGTTTCCCTGCTGGTGCTCTCCGTGTCGGCCT
>CAZKYN010000077.1:0-13523 GCA_964556675.1 uncultured Syntrophaceae bacterium | reverse complement strand
CAGCTCAACGCGGTGATCGTCCTGAAAGGCGCGCACTCCCTGATCGGGTACCCCGACGGCAGCGTTTTCGTGAACATGAGCGGCAATGCCGGGATGGCAAAAGCCGGGACGGGGGACGTCCTCAACGGCATAATTGCGGCCATGCACGGTCTCGGGCTTTCCATCCCCGAAGCGGCCCGCCTGGGGGTGTTCGTGCACGGCCTTGCCGGCGACGTCGCCGCGCAGGATACCGGCGAGGACGGTATCTCCGCGCAGGACCTGTTAAGCAGCCTCCCCGAGGCCGTGACAATCGCACGCGAGATGGGATACGGGGATTTTGTCGAGGCCTACGGGATCGAGGAGATTTAAACCGAAATGAAAATCAGGGACCTGGGCGAGTTCAGGTTTATAGACCGGATCAAGCAGGGCTGCGTTGTGCGCCCGGACGGGGTCATCAAGGCCATTGATGACGATTGCTGCGTTTTCCGGACACCCGAGAGAAAAATAAACCTGCTCACCACGGACATGCTGGTCGAGGATATCCACTTTCTGCGCAATGCGATACCCGCGTTCACCCTGGGCAGGAAATCGCTGGCCGTGAACATTTCCGATATCGCCGCCATGGGAGGCGTTCCCGGAGAAGCGGTAATCTCGCTGGCCATACCGGAGACGCTGGAAGTCGAATACCTCGACCAATTCTATGAAGGCATGAGGTCGATTTGCAGCCGGTTCTCTGTAAACATTCTCGGCGGGGATACAACTTCCTCGCCGCAGCGCCTCGTCGTCAATATCGCGCTCACCGGCTGGGCCGCAGAAGACCAGGTGCTGTATCGCGACGGCGCCAGGCCGGGTGATATCGTTTTTCTGACCGGCTATGTGGGCTCGTCCGCTGCCGGGCTCGACATCGTGCTGAAGGAACGGGAATTCGCCGGTAAACAGGAACTTCTGGATGCGCATTTCGACCCGCGTCCTCAGGTGAAGGAGGGCCGGACCATCGCCGGGCTGAAGGCTGCGCATTCTCTGATTGATGTTTCCGACGGCGTCGCTTCGGACCTCGGCCACATCTGCCGGCAATCCGGGGTCGGCGCGGTCCTGGACTGGGGTAATATCCCTGTCACGGAAACGTTTCGGAAGTACTGCGCGGAATTCCGGGAGGACCCCGAGAGGCTTGCGCTTCACGTGGGCGAGGATTATGTTTTGCTGGGCACCCACCCGGCGGAGAAAACTGCAATCATAAAGGACGCCCTCCTCTCACAGGAATGCGAATATTTTCCTGTAGGGGTAACTGTGGAAGAATCCGGCATCCGGCTGAAAATGCCGGACGGTACGGTGAGGTCCATTGAGGCCCGCGGTTACGACCACTTCCGGAAATAAGAATATGAAAATCGGGCAGAAATATAAAATCCTCATAGGAGTATTTTGCGGCACTTGTTTAACTGCCGTTGTCGCGTATTATATTGGATTTAATCCAAAGGTAATGATTTTTCTGATACGGATAGATCTCATGCTACAACAGGAGCATTAGGCGGCAGCCCTCCACCTGAATTATGGACGCCGGACATGCCTTTGAAAGGCAAAAGGCAGAAGAAGAAAAGGCTTTGATGCGCGCAAGACGCCTTCTCAAGAATGGATCCGTTGTTCACGGATATGCAGCCGCAAAAAAAATAACACGGACGTGGCGGCGTCCGTGTTATCAGAGGGAGGTTGTGGGCAAGAACTGTCTTGCTCTTGGAAAAGTATTTAATCAATAACGGGGTAGAAATCTTCCGGTTTCACCCAGGTGTATTTCGCTTTTGTCTCTTTGGTCTTCCCGGTCTTTTTCATCTCGGGTTCTCCTTTTTGCTGTTTGTGCGTTCTGCAGAGAGGTTTGTTTACTCAAACGGGGTTGCCATAGGATCAACCCACTTCACCCATGCGTATTTGGCCTTCGCTGCTTTTTTGGTCTTCCCGGTCTTCTTCATTGCCAAATCCCCTTTCTTTTTTTAAGGTTTGAAAGGATAGCAGGTGGGGTCTACCCAGAGTCCGCCGATCTTGCGGGCCTTTTCCCTTGCGCCTTTCTTGTTTCCGGCATTCTTTTTCATCCTTCTTACCTTAGCTTCGGTCCACTCCTTTTTTCACATCTAAGATAGGTTTAGCGCCCCGGCGCGACAATCGGAGAGCATCCGAAAAAACAGCTCAATTAAGAAATAAATATCTTAGGATTGTAAATAAGGTACTGATCGGTGTTTGTCCTATTGTTTTTTCTAGGGATTTCTTTAAAATCTGTATGCCGCGCCGCGGCCGCAGGAAAAGCCGGGCCGCGAGAAGAAATCCTTTGTACCCCGAGGATTTCAATTGACACGGGATTAAGTTGAATATATTCATCTCCTTGAAAATATTGGAGAAAGCAAGTGGACAAGAGGAAATCAAAAGTTGAACTGATGAACGAGCTGGCCGTGCTGAGGGGCCAGATCCAGGAGCTCAAAAAATCCGAGACGGACAGCCTTTTCGAAGAAGGCCTGTATAAGTACCTGGAGAGCAGCTCGAAAGCGGGGATTTACGTCCTGCAGGACGGCAAATTCCAGTTTGTCAACCACCATGCGGCAAGATACTGGGGCTATAACCGCCATGAGCTGATCGGCATGCAATCAATGAGCATTGTCCACCCTGAAGACCGGCTCAAGGTGCGGGAAAACGCGATCCGGATGCTCAAGGGCAAGCGGACTACCCCGTACGAGTTTCGCACCGTGGCCAAGAACGGTGACATCCGGTGGCTTACGGAAACGGTCACCCCCATACATTTCCGGGGCCGACGGGCCGTCCTGGGAAATTCAATGGACATAACCCAGCAGATCAAGTCCCGCAACAAGCTGGCGGAACTGGAAGCGCTGGAAGCCTCTATCCTGGAAGCGATCCCGCATGCCGTTATCGGCCTGCGCAACCGGCGGATAATTTTTGCCAACGACGGCGTCCAGGCGGTGTTCGGCTGGAAGGCCCGGGACCTTATCGGAAAGAGCACGCGCGTGCTTTACCCGACGGAGGAGGGCTTCGAGGAAATAGCCAAGATGCTCTATTCGACTCTGGAACAGCAGCCAACTTTCAGTACGGAATTTACCTGCAGCCGCAAATACGGCACAGAGATCAACTGTATGATCAGCGCGTCCCGCATCGGGGAGAAACTTCAGGACAAAAACATAGTTATCACGTACGAGGACATCACGGACCGCTGGAGGGCCGAGGAGGCTTATAAGATGATGGCCAACAGCTCCCAGGCCGGCGTTTACGTTGTCCAGAACGACGTTTTCCAATTCGTGAACCACAATGCCGCCAAGTACGCAGGTTACAGCGCCCAGGAGCTTGCCGGGATGAATTCCATGGGCCTCGTCCATCCCGACGACCTGAAGATGGTGCGCAAAAATGCTATGGCCATGCTGAAGGAGAAGCGCACCGCTCCCTACGAATTCAGGATTATAACCAAGGACGGCCGGATCCGCTGGATAATGGAAACAGTCACCTTCATCCCTTACCGGGGGGCGCGGGCAGTTCTCGGCAATTCAATGGATGTCACGGAGCAGAGGGAAGCTCGCAACAAGCTCGCGGAGCTGGAAGTGCTCGAAGCGTCCATCCTCGAAGCGATACCGCACGCTGTTATCGGGCTGCGGGACAGGACGATAATTTTTGCCAACGACGGCGTCCAGACAGTCTTCGGCTGGAAAGCCGAAGAGCTGATAGGCAAGAGCACGCGGCTGTTCTATCCCTCGGACAGGGAATATGACGGCATAGCAAAGCAGCTTTACTCGACGCTGGAAAAACAGCGGACGTTCAGCACGGAATTCGTATGCAGGCGCAAGGACGGGAGCCAGATTGAGGTTATGATCAACGCCTCGAGGATCGGGGAAAAACTCAAGGAGAGGGGTATCGTAATCACGTACCAGGATATAACGGAGCGCAACAAAGCCAAGAACGAGATACAGAGGTCCCGGGAGCAGCTCCGCAGCCTTTCCGCCCACCTCGAATCTGCCCGCGAGCAGGAAAGGACGAGGATAGCGAGGGAGCTTCACGATGAGCTGGGACAGCTCCTTACCGCGCTCAATACGGATATAATACTTTTGAACCGTGACATCCCGGAAGACCGCAAGTCGTTGCGGGAAAAAACCGCGGCGCTCTCGAACCTTGTCGACATGACAATGAATACCTGCAAAAGGATCTACATGGACCTGAGACCCGGAATGCTGGACCACCTTGGGCTGGCAGTCGCCATCAGCTGGCTTTCCGACGAATTTCAGAAAAGGACAGGCATTCGTTGCATAGTTTGTATCGACCCCGAGGACATGGTAGTGGACCCGGACCTGTCAACCGCGATCTTCCGCATCTGTCAGGAGACACTCACGAATGTGCAGCGTCACGCGGAAGCCACGCGCGTGAAAATAGAAATGAGGGAAAAGGACGACCATATTGAATTGAGCGTAAGGGACAACGGAAAGGGCATAACGAAGGAGCAGCTGACGAAGCCCAACTCGTTCGGTCTGCTCGGCATACAGGAACGGACATTGCACTGGGGAGGAGAGGTCAAGATAACCGGCAAGGAAGGCAAAGGGAGCCTGATCAAGGTCCGGATGCCGCTGGCGAAAGGAGCCGCTGTATGAAGAAAGTCAAAATCCTGATTGCGGACGATCACCCGATAGTCAGGGAGGGTTACAAGAAGATTCTCATGGACATGCCCGACCTGGTCGTTTCCGATGAGGCCGGCAACGGGCAGGAAGTGCTCAACCTTGTCCGGAAGAAGGACTATGATATCATCCTCCTGGACATCTCCATGCCCGGGCGAAACGGCCTCGAGATACTAAAGGACCTCAAAGAGGAAAAACCCAAGCTGCCGGTGATGATCCTCAGCATCTATCCCGAGGAGCAATACGCCGTCCGGGCCTTCCGCGCGGGAGCTTCGGGTTATTTGACGAAGGCGAGCGCGCCTACAGAGCTGATTTCGGCAATCAGAAAAATCTCCCAGGGAGGCAGATACATCAGCTCGTCAATGGCGGAAAAGCTGACGTATTATTTTGACGCAGACACCCTGAAGCCGCCTCATGAAAACCTTTCCGACCGGGAATATCAGGTAATGCTGATGATTGCCTCGGGGAAAACAGTCAAGGAGATCGGAGAGGAGCTGTTTCTCAGCGTGAAGACCATCAGCACTTACAGGACCCACATACTGGAAAAAATGAAGCTGAAGAACAACGCGGAAATCACCCTCTATGCAATCCAGAACAAACTGGTCGGATGATATCCGAAGATTTTTTTCGGGGCGGCAGGCAAGCCGCCCTTTTTAAATAATTAACAGAAATCATTTGTGACGTCATAGGAGAAACACCGATGGCGGCGACAAATGCATTCCTAAGAAGATAATCTTCCCGTCTTAGCGGCAATTCAGACATACGCCGATTTTCTCCTGTTTCAGTCTGCAATAGATTGTACTCGAAAGAAGAAAGGCCCGCAGGAGGAGCCGAAATGACGAGAGCCGGAGTAGGACACAGAACAGAATTCAATCCCAAGATGGATGAAATTTTAGGACTGAAGAAAGACAAGATATGGAATGATCCCACGAGCCGCGCTCGATAAAGTCTTTTTTTCTATAGTAGAGAGCCGATATTAGGTCCTCGGTCGGGTCCCTCCGATAGATTACGGAGGGTAAATCCTTTTTCACCTGTGGCGGGGCTTCAAAACCCCGCCGTCGGCTCCCTCCCTGAACCGGGCGTTATCAAAGTAACCGGGGAGGTGATAAGAGTGGCCAGGGCCAGGAGAAAGCCGGTCAGACCGGGCGTCAAGGAATTGGACGAGATCAAAAGGGGTGTCATCGCCTGTATCCTCGGTAATGAAGTCCCATGAACGCAATGTTGCTTAAAAGTGAGCCCCTGGCCCTTACCGGCGGGGGCTTTTGTTTTCCGTTGCGTCTTCACGGGCCGTTTCAAGCATTGCTTCCCTTATCCTGTCTTTCTTCCACTTGAATTTCGGAAACCAGAACCGCGCAAAAAATCTAACCAGCAGTTTCCTCCATAGCGCCTCCATACCTTGCCTCGCAAATATAATATACAGGGAAAAAACCGGGTAATTCTGGGGCGCGGGCGCTATTCCGGTCAATATGGAAATATTGAGGGGCTTTTAGATTGAAATCACCTCAATCAGATTATCTGCTTATCCTCTTATCTGCTTTTCCGGCGTTCCTGTAAAAAAGAAGAATATCCGCTGTCACAAGCGCCCCGTTGAGGGCATAGAGATAGATCACGGAATCGAAGTTGTAAAATACCTTGTGGAAGATACCCGCAACATACCCCGTCAGAACGACATAAAGAAAAACGATGCTCTTGCCTGTGTTGGATTGGGATTTATACGAACGGTAAATCGAAAAAGGCCATGCGGCCCCGAAACAGACAAGCATTATTATTTCGAAGATACTCAGATGCATAGGGGCGGGAATATAAAGGAGGTTCCGCCCTTTTGTCAATCAAGACTGTCGACAGGATTCAGAGTTTGACGCCTCTGAGCCGAAGCGCATTGGCAATAACCGAAACGGAGCTGAAGCTCATGGCAGCAGCGGCAATCATTGGGCTGAGCAGAAGGCCGACAAAGGGATAAAGAATTCCCGCCGCTATCGGGATTCCGAGGGCATTGTACACGAAGGCAAAAAACAGGTTCTGCTTGATGTTGCGCATTGTTGCCCGGGAGAGCTTTATAGACCTTACAATGCCGACAAGATCGCCTTTGACGAGCGTAACCCCCGCGCTTTGCATGGCGACATCCGTGCCCGTGCCCATTGCTATACCTACCTGGGCCTGGGCGAGCGCCGGCGCGTCATTGATCCCGTCCCCAGCCATGGCGACTGTCCTGCCCTCGTCCTGCAATCTCTTCACTTCTTCGGCCTTACGGTCGGGAAGCACTTCCGCCGTAAAATCGTCAATGCCAAGCCTCTCGGCCACGTACCTTGCCGTTGTCGCGCTGTCGCCCGTTATCATCACAACCCTTATGCCCTCACTATGAATTTGCCGGATGGCTTCGGGCGTGGATTCCTTGACGGGGTCGGAGACGCCCAGGAGTCCTGCCGGCATGCCGTCTACCGCCAGGAACATTACCGTCCGGCCCTGTTTTCTTAATGACTCGGCCCTGGAAACAGCCTCTCCGAAGTCTATTCCGAGAGAGTCCAAAAGGGATCTGTTGCCGAGGGCTGCAGCGTGTCCGTCAACGGTGCCGGTAACACCTTTTCCGGTTACCGAACGAAAGGATTCTGTCTGTGCCGGGATGATTTTCCTGTCCGCCGCCGAGCCCACAATGGCCGCTGCCAGCGGGTGCTCGCTCCCCCTTTCCAGGCTGGCCCCGTAGTAGAGTATGGACCGCTCTTCAAACCCCGGCAAAGGGACCAGCTCTGTCAATTCAGGTTTCCCGACCGTCAATGTCCCCGTCTTGTCGATTACGAGGGTGTCGACCTTCTGCATTATCTCTATCGCCTCGGCGTTTTTGAAGAGGACCCCGGCCGTCGCGCCTTTTCCCGCGGCCACCATAATGGACATGGGGGTGGCCAGTCCAAGCGCACAGGGACAGGCAATGATCAGGACGGCTACGGCATTGATGATCGCGTACGCCAACCGGGGTTCCGGGCCGAGAATAAGCCAGATTATAAAAGTAATCGCTGCAATGGCAAGCACTGCCTGAACAAAATAAGCCGCAACAATGTCTACGAGGCGCTGGATGGGCGCGCGGCTCCGCTGGGCTTCGGCGACCATCTGGACGATGCGCGCCAGCAGCGTTTCGGAGCCGATCTTTTCAGCCTGCATGACCAGGGAGCCTGTTCCGTTTACTGTCGCCCCGATCACCTTGTCGCCGGAGGTCTTGGCAACAGGGATCGGCTCGCCCGTTACCATGGACTCATCGACTGAGCTTGATCCGTCTATAACTGTCCCGTCAACAGGGATCTTTTCCCCGGGCCTGATCCTCAGCTTGTCACCATGCGTGACATCCGCCAGGGGGATATCGCTTTCCGTTCCGTCGGGATTCACGCGGCGGGCCGTTGTCGGCGCCAGGCCCAGGAGAGCCCTGATTGCCGCCCCCGCCCGCCCCCGGGCCCGCAATTCCATCACCTGACCGCAGAGGACCAGTGTCGTTATGACGGCGGCTGCCTCGAAATATGTCCCGACTTCACCGTCCATCCCCCGGAATGAAGGAGGGAACAGGAACGGGAACAGCACAGAGATGACGCTGTAAATGTACGATACGCTCACTCCTATACCGATAAGGGTGAACATGTTCAGGCTGCGGTTCAGGATCGATTCCCAACCCCTTACCAGGAGCGGCCGCCCGCCCCAGAGCACGACCGGGGTGGCCAGGATGAGCTCGGCCCATTTGAGGGCCTTTACAGACATGAAATTTTCCATGTGCAGTCCTGGAAAGAGCTCCCTCATTGCGACCAGGACAAGGGGGATGGAGAGAACCGCCGAAAACCGGAACCTGCGGGTCATGTCCGCGAGCTCGGGATTCTCCTCTTCGAGCATGACGGTACGGGGTTCCAGAGCCATGCCGCAGATGGGGCAAGATCCCGGTTTTTCCCGGATTATCTCCGGGTGCATCGGGCAGGTCCATTCCGTCTTGATCTGCGGTCCAGCCGGGACCACGGGCTCCAGGGCCATGCCGCATTCCGGGCAGGACCCCGGGCCGGTTTTCTGTACTTCGGGATGCATCGGACAGGTATAAAGACGCTCATCCTTTTCCGTCTTCTGTTCAGCCCTGTTGCCGAGGTACCTTTCCGGTTCTTTCCGAAAGCGTTCGAGGCAGCCCGGATTACAGAAATAATACGCAGTACCTTTGTATTCGTATTTCAGGGCATCCGGCGTGATCTCCACATCCATTCCGCAGACGGGGTCTTTTTCCCTTGCGGCCGCCTGTTTATCTCTGGAGAGGTATTTACCCGGGTCTTGCCGGAATCGATCGAGGCACCTCCGGCAACAGAAATAGTAGACCTTTCCATTGTATTCCCAATGAGGCGCGCCGGGGGTCATTTTCACCGTCATCCCGCAGACCGGGTCGACAGAGGTTTTAAAGCTGTCTTTGAAAAGATTTCCCTTTTCCATGCAATCTCCCTGTTTTCATTATAAGTTAAGCATAACAGGAAGGTTTGCAAGAATAATTTATACAATCCCGCCCCTCCGGGCGGCGCGGCCGGAGAAAAAACTGGAACTATTTGAATTTAGAGTTATTATGCTGACCGAATAAATAATAAAGGAGGCAGATATGGACAACCAGGAATTCAACAGCAAAATAGAGCAATATATCCGTCCCCTGACCTTTCCGGTCGCGATCAGGATCTCCTCCGAAAAGGACATCCCGGAAGGCTACCGCCGGCCGACGGCCCTCCTGGGACACCGGATAAATATCTGCCAGGGCGTAAACATGGCCCGCAGGTACGGCTGGAACCTCGGTTTCGTTCACGAGGACATGGCGTGCCCTCTGTCCATTCCCATATTCGGGTTCTGCGAGGATCCGGATTTTGTGACGAGGGGAGAAATAATATACCCGGACTTTACCTGTTCTATAGAAGCGGCCCAGAGGACCCAGGCGATGCAGCCGAAGGCGCCTGTCGGCTCGATCGGGAGCATTCTTGTGGCGCCTTTGAACAGAGCCGATTTTGATCCGGACATTGTGCTCGTGTACGGCAGCCCGGCCCAGGTCGTCCGACTCGTTCAGGGCGCATTGTATAAGGAAGGCGGGGCAATTGAATCGAGGTTCTCGGGAAGGTGCGCCTGCGCCCAAGAATTCATCAACCCATATCTCAGCGGCAAATGCAACGTGATCATCCCGGCCCAGGGAGAAAGGCTCTTCGCAATGACGGCGGATGATGAACTGGTCTTTTCAATTCCCCGCGGGCAATTGGAAAATGTCGTCGAAGGTGTGGAAGTGACTCACAAGCGCGGTGTTTCAAGAATACCGACCCCGTTCTTCGGGTTGAGGATAGAGCCGGAATTCCCAAAACGATACCAGGAACTGGCGGAATTCTGCGGCATAGGCAGAAAGCCCCTTCCCGAAAAGTAGCTGTCAACAGCAGGCCGAAGTGGATATTATTTATCGAATAAAGAAGTTAAGAGAAGCCTTCAACGCTTATGCGGTCTGGCGGGACTTGAAGGCGCGCGAAAGCTGGAGCCGCGAGCGGCTGCTTGCCTTCCAGAAAAGGAGGCTTGACGCCCTGGTCAGGCATGCGGTTGCCAAATCGCCTTTTTACCGGGAATTTTACAAGGGAGTGGATTTGGGCGGTTCCCCTGATTACGTTGACATCAGGAGCCTTCCTGTATTGTCAAAAAAAGCGGTAATGGACAACTTCGACCGGTTCGTGACGGACCGCAAGGTTACCCTTTCCTCGGTTCACAGCCATGTCAAACAGCTCAAATCCGACGAATGCTACAGGGGCAGGTACAGGGTTCTGTCTACGGCCGGCAGCAGCGGCCTGAAAGGGATATTTCTCTACGGGAACATTGCCTGGAGCACTATCCTGGCGGCAGTGATGCGGGCCGGCACTTTCATGGGTGTATCCCCGTACAGGCCGATGCGCATCGGCTCCATCGGCGGGGAGAGCCCGTTAAACATGAGTTACAGGCGGGCGCTGGGCATGGATTTCGGTCTCCACAAAGTCCGGCGGCTGCTCGTGACATCCCCTCTTGAGAAACTGGTCGCCGACATCAACAACTTTCAGCCCCAGTACATTCATGCCTACCCTTCGATGGCGACGCTCCTTGCCGAAGAACAGCTCGAAGGCAAACTCGACATCAAGCCGGAATACCTTCTGACCGGGGGGGAACTGGTCACCGAGGCGATGAGGAACGCCATCCGCCGGGCCTGGGGCATCAGGCCGTTCCAGTCCTACAGCGCAACGGAAGGCCTGCTTGCGGTCGAGTGCGAACATCACCGGGGGATACACCTGTTCGAGGATTTGTCCATTGTGGAGGTTGTCGATGACGAGAACCGCCCGGTACCGGACGGCATGCCGGGGCGGAAAATACTCCTGACCAATCTCTTCCTTTTCCGGCAGCCGCTCATCCGGTATGAGATTTCGGACATGATCTGCATTGACCCGGAACCATGCAGCTGCGGCAGGCCTTTCCGCCTTATCAATGCCATTATCGGCCGTAATGACGATATCTTTTACCTGGAGGGAACTTCCGGCGAGCCCGCGCCCGTTCACCCCCTGAACTTCCATTCCGTTTTGGCTCCCCTCGAGAACATAAAAGAATATCAGGTAGTGCTGGGAGACGACAGCATTATAATTCTTGTCGCACCCAAAGCCGGTTGGAACGCGGCCGAGGGCGATAAAGTAACGGGCATAATCAAAGGGAAACTTCAGGAGCTGAATATTAAACCGCCCCGGATCATAGTGAAACCAGTTGGCAGGATAGACCGCGACGACAGGCACATGGGCAAGATGGTGATTATTTCACAGGAGCTGGAAGGCAGGACTTTTGAATCATGACCTTTTGCCGCTTCACTTGCCTTCTTTTTTCTTCCTCTTCAACTCGGCCTTGATTTCCTTCTTACGGAGTTTGCTTTCCTCCCTGGACATGGCCGGTCCGGCTGGTGGGGCCGCCGATGGTTCTTTTTTGATCCCGCTCCGGTTCGCTTGTTCCAGACCCATTTGGGGCTTGGCGGGTCCCTGAGGCGGTTTCTTTCCAAAACGGTCCATTAAGTATTTGGCAAAAGATTTTCCGAACTGCCCAATGAAGCCGGCGACTAGGACGATAATCACCCAAAATACGACTTTATAAAAATCGATTTGGCCCAGGTCGGGTGTCATCGGCTTTTCACTTCTTTAAAAAGGTTTGCTCGATTAAATCGGCAATTCCTTTATAATCGTTCAAATCCAGGCAAGGCACTCCGTAATCGACCGGCATATCCCCGGCGAGCGCGACCAGTCCGTCCCCGGGTGTGCAGAGCAGGTCCTGCTTGAGTTCGCTGCGGAAAACCTCGATTTTGGGAAAGGGATTACCCTTGTAACCCTCGGTCAAAATCACGTCCGCGTCCTTTATAAATCTCTCGCTGAGCTCGGCGATTCCATATTCCCTTTCGGGCTCCTCAAAAACCGTTATCAGGCCTGGCGAAGACAGCACGACCGTCCGCGCGCCCGCAACACGATGCCTCCAGCTGTCCTTCCCCGGTTTGTCCACGTCAAACCCGTGCAGGTTATGTTTGATCGTGGCGATCCGGTATCCCCTTTTTTTCAGTTCGCGAATGAGCCCCTCTATCAGGGTTGTCTTACCGGTGTTGGAGCGTCCGACGATTGAGACGATCGGTATCATGGGCTTTCACCATCTGCAAGCAGCAGGTTTATGAACTTCAGATGAGGCCGCATCGCCGGGGTCCCGCCCGCTTCGGAAATGATCCGCATCACCTGGTCGGGATCTTTCACCACAGAGCCGCCCAGGTGATTCACGGGCGTCCCCCGGAAAGCTTCAGGACATAACGGCGTAGATGGGCCGAGGATCGCAACGTGCCTTGGGGAACCCAGGCTCTCAAGAATCTGATCGACAGTGCCGTTCAAAATCGTGGTTGCCGTGATTATGGCAACAGTGCAGCTTTTTAAACAGCGCTGCTGTTCGGCCGGATCCAGTATCCCGCCCCGGGAAGGGTCCTTTTCGAGGATGAAAAGCGAGGCCCCGGTCTGTTCAACCCTGCCCACAAGCGGGGGAAAGCGTCCGACCATGCAGACGCGGTCTTCCGTCCCGAGATGCATCAGCTCCAGGGCGTCCCGGTCGGGCGTGTCGGTCAATTCTTTATTCAGTACGGCATTGGCGCAGGCGAGGCCGAGCGCCCGCTCCAGCGGATTGGTCCCTGTTTTCAGCAATTCGAGCAAATCAGATAATCTCCTGCCCGCAAAACCCGATTGCACCAACGCCCGGCAATCATTTGCGGCAATATTCGGCAGCACGGCTGCGACACCCATTGCGCCGCTTTCCGTCCTGACGGCCAGATAGCACAGACCAATCCTGACTTCCCGGACGACTTCCGAGCGGGCGCTTTCCAGGGCAAAACCGCGGATCTTTTCTGCAATGGGCATATCGTCTCCTCTGCAGATAAGTTTTATCTGAAAATCCCGGCGATATGCAATCCCAAATGCGACGCTTTCAGTTGTTCGACCCGCTCCTGAACGGGGATGAGCATTTCAAATCGCCTCTGCGACTATTCCGCTTGACGAGGTTTTCAAGGCTTCAGTATACTTTTGCAATCACAGAAAAGGAGGGCGGCATGAAAATATTTAAAATTTGGCTTGCCTTTTTTCTGGCGTTAATTCCGGCAATCGCCTTTTCAGCAGAAAAGCCGGTAATCGGAAGCTCTCTTCCCGACTTTACCCTCAGCACAAAGAACAGCGCGGAAAGGAATTACCTTGGGGTCGGAACGGGCCCCTTCAGGATCTCCAATATCAAATCCAACCTGGTGGTAATCGAAGTCTACAGTATGTATTGCCCATATTGCCAGAAAGAAGCGCCCAATATGAACCAGCTCTACAATAAAATCGAAAGCGATCCCGCCTTAAAGGGGCG
>CAZKYN010000076.1:0-13526 GCA_964556675.1 uncultured Syntrophaceae bacterium | reverse complement strand
AGACAATATCGACAGGGCCATTAAGAAAGGCTCTGGAGAACTGGGAGGCGCATCCGCTTTTGAAGAGCTCACGTACGAAGGCTACGGGCCGGGCGGGGTTGCAGTCCTCGTGGACGTTATGACCGACAATAAGAAAAGGACCGTATCCGAAATAAGGCATATCTTTTCGAAGTACGGGGGGAACCTTGCAGAAAACGGCTCCGTTTCATGGATTTTTGAAAAGAAGGGAAGCATTCTCGTGAGCAAGGAAAACACTGACGAAGACGCGCTGATGGAACTTGCCCTGGATTCCGGGGCGGAGGATGTGCGCGATGAAGACCACGAGTTCGAAGTCATTACAGACCCCGCTTCTTTTGAAAAAGTCAAGAAAGCCCTGGACGACAGCAAGGTGAAGTACGAATCAGCCGGTGTGACTTTTGTCCCGAAGAACACAGTCAAACTGGGCGAGGACAAGGCCGACTCGATGCTCAAGCTTATGGAGAAGATGGAAGACAACGACGACGTGCAAAATGTCTATGCCAATTTCGACATCCCCGATGAAATTATGGAAAAGCTTAGCTGAGCCTGAGTGATGAAGGTGCTGGGAATAGACCCGGGTTCCAATATCACCGGGTATGGGGTGATCGAAAAGGGCCCCAGGGGTTTGACCGGCAAAGCTTACGGAGAAATCAGGAGCCCGCGCGACGGAACCTTTTCCGGACGCCTGCTGAAAATACACCGGGAAATGTCCGAACTGATCGATTTTCATGAGCCCGACGCCGTAGCAATGGAAGAAATTTTTTACGGCAAGAACGTACAAAGCCTTATCAAGCAGGGCCATGCCCGGGGGGTGGCCATCCTGGCGGCGGCGCAGAGGGGCATTCCCATTTACGAGTATTCCCCAACCCAGATAAAACAGGCTGTCGTCGGGTATGGGCTTGCCGATAAAAACCAGGTCCAGAGCATGGTCAAGATAATCCTGGGCCTTTCCGGTTTACCTTCTCTGGATGCGTCCGATGCGCTGGCTATAGCCATCTGCCATTCGAATTTCCTGAAGACTGCGGAGGCTTGATGTTCGCCCTCATAACGGGAAAACTGGCCCATAAATCGGCAACCGAAGTGATCGTCGATGTCGGGGGAATAGGTTACCAGGTCTATGTTCCCCTGAGTACATTTTACGATCTGCCGGAACCGGGTGAGAATGTCTCCTTCCATATCCATACTCACGTGAAAGAAGATGCCATTCAGCTTTTCGGATTCCAGAGCCGGGAAGAGAAATCCATATTTCAGCTAATGATCCAGGTTTCGGGCATAGGACCGAAGCTGGCCATCAATGTCCTTTCCGGGATTTCGGGCCCGGATCTGGCCCGGGCCGTATCAGGTGGAGATCTGGCCAGGCTGGTAAGCATACCGGGGATCGGAAAAAAAACCGCTGAAAGGATAGTCCTGGAGCTCAGGGATAAATTCTCAAAACTGCTGAAGGAGGAATCAGCAGAGCCCGGCTTGGCCCAGGTCCCGGACGGTATTTTGATGAATGACGCCCTTTCAGCCCTTGAGAACCTTGGCTACAAACAGCCGGTCGCCCAAAAAGCGCTCGAACAGGTCAGGGGATCCCTCGACGGAGATTTGACTATTGAAGAACTGCTTAAAATGGCGCTGAAATTTCTGGCGAAGTAAGGATTTGAGAGCATGCGCAACTCGCTGATCGACCCGGCAATGTCCGAAGAAGACGGGTACGAGCTTTCCCTTCGACCCCATTACCTGCGCGAGTACATCGGGCAGGACAAGATCAAGGAAAATCTCTCCATCTACATCCAGGCTGCGAAAGGAAGGAAAGAGGCCCTGGACCATGTGCTCCTGTACGGTCCACCAGGCCTCGGGAAGACCACCCTGGCCCACATAGTCGCGAGAGAAATGGGCGTTGATATCAGGGTCACTTCCGGGCCGGTGATCGAAAGGCCGGGAGACCTGGCGGCAATCCTGACAAATCTCCAGGAACACGATATTCTCTTCATCGATGAGATTCATCGCCTTTCCCACGTGGTTGAGGAGATCCTCTACCCGGCGATGGAGGATTATCACATAGATATAATTATAGGTCAGGGCCCGTCGGCGCGGACTATGAAACTCCAGATCCCGAGATTTACCCTGATCGGGGCGACAACAAGGGCAGGCCTGCTGACTTCTCCATTGCGGGACAGGTTCGGAATGAGTTTCCGCCTTGATTATTACAACCCCTCCGAATTGATGGTTATCCTGAAAAGGTCTGCGGACATATTATCCGTTAGAATGGATGATTTTGGGGCCGGCGAGATCTCATCCCGCTCCCGGGGGACACCGAGAATAGCCAACCGGCTCCTCAGGCGCGTCCGGGATTATGCCGAAGTGAAAGGGGACGGCAGGATCAACAGGAAGACGGCCCTGGAAGCCCTGGAAATGCTCGAGGTCGACCAGAGGGGGTTTGATCAGATGGACCGAAAAATACTCTTGACCATGATTGACAAATTTAACGGGGGGCCTGTTGGGATAGAAAGTCTTTCGTCTGCAATAGGCGAGGACAAGGGGACCATCGAGGACGTATACGAACCGTACCTGATCCAGGAGGGTTTTATCCACCGCACGACAAGGGGAAGGGTCGCAACTCCGCTTGCATATCAGCATTTCGGCAGAAAGCCTTCCAGGGATATGAGCGAGCTGTTTTAATATTTTTCCTGTAAAATCATCATCTTGCCTTAATTCCTTATCGCGTTTTTCGTTTCCGTGCTAATGATAAATGAGGGGATATAATGATGAAAGTTCTTCTGCATACATGCTGTGCTCCGTGCACCATATATCCACTTAAGGTTCTCCGGGCCGGGGGATATGACCCATCCGGGTTTTTTTTTAACCCGAATATCCATCCCTTTGCTGAATACGTCAAAAGACTCGATACCTTGCGTGAATATGCGGTTGATTCCGGCATGAGCCTTGAGATTTCAGAAGGATACCCGGTTGAGGTTTTTTTCCGGTCGGTTTCATTTAAGGAGAGTGACAGATGCCGGAACTGCTACCGGATAAGATTGGAAGAAACGGCCAGGCGGGCGACCCGGGGCGGTTTTGAATCGTTCTCCACTACCATGTTGTACAGCAAATATCAGAATCATGAACTTATCCGGGAGTTGGGAGAGGAAATTGCCAGGGAAACAGGGGTCAGATTTGTCTATATGGATTTCCGGAATGGCTGGCAGGAGGGGATCGATTTTTCCAAAAAATTGAATATGTACCGGCAGAAGTATTGCGGGTGCATATACAGCGAGAGGGAAAGATTCCTAAAAAAGTTCCGTTCCCGATAGTGGCAAATTTAATCTTGTTTGAAGCCGGAGTGTGTTTTTTCAGACACAAACTCGAATCATGCTGAACACGCCTCTTTTGTCGGCAAGGTAAATACCAAATGATTATATGAAATTATGGAAGGTATTTTTTTTTGGAATGAGATGGCTGGTGGTATGTTTATTGCTAAATTATTAAAAACGAATCCCATGTACTTACAGCGAACACTTCAAGCCGAGATCAAGCTCAAAAGCATTGGACTTCATTCCGGCCGCAAGGTCAATATGACCATAAAGCCGGCGGGAATGGACGAGGGGATAATGTTTGTCCGCAGCGATGTCCCCGGCGAGAACAGGATCAAGGCCGATTTGAGAAATGTCTCCGATACCACCCTGGCCACCACAATCGGCCTCAACGGGGTGAGGGTGGCGACCATTGAGCACCTGCTTTCGGCTTTTCGCGGAATTGGAATCGATAATGCTGTTGTGGAAGTAGACTCTCCCGAGGTGCCAATCATGGACGGCAGCGCCCTCCCGTTCGTAAACGAGTTAAACGCTGTCGGGACGAGAGTCCAGAATAAGAGGAGAAGGTTCCTGATAGTCACAAAGGAAGTCTCGGTGAGCGACTCGGAAGGAGAAGCCAAGCTGGTGCCCTCCAATGAGTTTCAGATAACCTATACAATCGATTATCCCCACCCTCTTATAGGCAATCAGATATTTCACATGATTTTCAACCGGGAAACCTATGAAAAGGAAATCTGTTCGGCGCGCACATTTGGTTTCCTGAAAGATGTTGAATACTTGCAGGCCAAGGGGCTGGCGCTCGGAGGATCGCTGCACAATGCGGTTGTGCTTGACGACAAGCGCATTATCAACAAGGAGGGCCTCCGGTGCCCAAACGAGCTGGTTAAGCATAAGGTCCTGGACGCCATCGGCGATCTGTTCCTCCTCGGAATGCCCATTATCGGCCATTTCATAGCCCGTAAGTCCGGCCACCGCCTGAATAACCTCCTTATCCGGAAACTGATGTCCGATAAAGAGGCATGGACCATCAGCCATTTCGAAAAGAGCAGTAAAATCGAAAGCTTAAATAAGATAGAAATGCCGGGGAGCATGTACGTATCCCAGGCATAAATAAACGGTCCCCTATCCCGGCCACGCCTCCCTTTTCCCAAAAAAATCTTGATTTTAAGGCCATGTTCCCTATATATGCACCTTGGTTATGAATACCTGCGGGTCGCCTATTCGAGAATTATCCTTTAACTGATTCCCCGACTGTAATGAAATGCTAAACAATTCGGCTTTGAAAAAATATACGGCTCTCATTTTAATCTTCCTGGCTTTGGCCATTATCATTGTAATTCCTCTGACTTTCCATGGAATGAAGGCCAAGATTGTGGACTTTCTGCTCAGCACCAACGAAAACAACCTGCTTGTTTATTTCAAAGTTTCGGATTGCTTCACAAAAAAGATGGACGAGGCCATAATGGCTGGAATCCCCACAACTTTTTATTTCAATATAGAGCTGTCGGAAAAAAGGCCTTTCTGGTTCAACAAAACAGTGTCCAGGCTTGAAATAAGGCATACCCTTAAGTACGATACGGTGAAAAATATTTACTTCGTCAAATACAGCGAGAACGAGAAAGAACCTCTGGAATTCCAGGATTATGAAAGCGCCCGGCACGCCATGGAGGACCTGAGCGGTATCAAGATCGTCCCTCTCAGCGTGCTCAAGGAGGACCTCACGTATTTTCTGAACGTCAAGGCCAAGCTCGACAGGATCCGGCTTCCATTGAACCTGGAGCACGTCCTGTTCTTTGTTTCATTATGGGATTTCGAAACCGATAATTACGTGCACAGTTTCATTCACAAGAAGGCTCCTCCGGGAAATGGCTCATAGCTTCATAACCGAAAAAGAACATAAAAAGCGCCGCCGCGAACGGATCATCATCCTTGTAACCATCCTGGTTATAATAATCCTCACCGTTGTCGAGAACCATATAGCCAATCTCAGCAATCTGATACCCATATCGAGTGACGCTCTTGTCTTCGGCCTCATCAACATAAATATCATACTGATAATCCTGCTTCTCTTTCTTATTACCAGGAACATCGTCAAGCTTATTTTCGAGCGCCGGCACGGGATAATCGGGTCGAAGCTGCGGACCAAGCTTGTCGCTGCGTTTGTAAGCCTCTCCCTTATTCCGACCATAGTCCTGTTCGTTGTGGCAATAAATTTTCTCTCATACAGCATCGACAACTGGTTCAACATAAAGGTCGGAGGGGCATTGAACCTGTCGCTTGATGTGGCCCGCTCCTTCTACAGCCAGTATGCCGAAAATGCTAAATATCATGCCGGGCAGATCAGCGACGTTGTCACGGAAAACCGTCTTTACGAGGAATCCAGGACCGAGTACCTCAAAACGCTTTTTGAGCAGCGCTTAAAGACTCTGAAACTCGAGTTGATTGAGGCCAGTTTCAAGCAGAGAGACAAGATCAGCTGTTACGATGCCAACAAGCCGAAAATTGAGGTCCCGGTGCCTTCGCCGAAAGAGCTCGAGGAAATCTTTTCCGGCAAGGGAGTTTCTTCCGTTCACACCACCGGTCCCGGGGATATAATCAGCGCCTTTATGCCGGTCCATAACCCTGTCGCCAAGGACGAGATTCTCGGTTACATTACAGTGTCGTATTTTATCCCCGGCGACATGGTTACCAAGATGTCCGTCATCTCAAAAACCTCTGAGGAATACAAGCAGTTCAGGGTGCTCAAGACCCCCATAAAGCTGAGCTACATAATTACCCTGTCCCTTGTCACCCTCCTGATCATATTTTCGGCTACCTGGTTCGGCCTTTTCCTGGCCAAGGGCATAACGGTGCCCATCCAGGACCTCGCGGAGGCAACGAAAAAAATTGCTCATGGGGACCTCGAACACCAGATAGATATCAAATCCGGAGATGAAATCGGGGTCCTTGTCAATTCCTTCAACCAGATGACCCGGGACCTGAAAATAAGCAAAAGCAATCTTGAACAGGCCAACATCGACCTGGACAGGCGGCGCAAATACATGGAAACAGTCTTGGGCAATGTCTCGGCGGGAGTGGTTTCAATAGATCAGGACGGGCGCATAAGCACCGTGAACAGGGCGGCTGAAAAAATATTGTCAGTATCTGCGGATAAGGTACTCAACCGTAAATATCTCGACATCATAAGCCCCCGTCATCTTGAACTGCTTAACGACTCGCTGCGGGAGATGGAGGAAACCGGCGAAAGCACGGTGGAAAAGCAGATATTCCTGAAATCCGGCGATAAGAACCTGACAATCTGGAGCACCGCCACCCTCTTGAAGGATGACGAAAACAACAACATGGGAATGGTTTTCGTTTTCGAGGACTTGACACAACTGCAGAAAGCGGAAAGAATGGCAGCCTGGCGGGAGGTTGCCAGGAGGATAGCCCATGAAATCAAGAACCCCCTTACGCCCGTGCAGCTTTCGGCCCAGCGCCTTCGGAAGAAATACGGCGAAAAGCTGAAAGAGGACAATTCCATTTTCGAGGAGTGTACCAGGACTATTATCGACCAGGTGGAAGTGCTGAAGAACCTCGTAGACGAATTCTCGCGTTTCGCGAGGATGCCTGTTACCAATCCGTCTCCTAACGATTTGAACGAGGTCGTTCAGGGTTCTCTTGCCCTGTTCCAGGATGCGCACAAGGACATCTCTTTCAAGTTTGACAAAGCGGAAGACCTTCCTCTGGTAAACCTCGACCCGGAGCAGATCAGACGCGTCATGATAAATCTGCTTGATAACGCCTGCGCGGCTGTGGACAATAAAAACGGATCCATCGAGATCAGGACCGTATACGACCCCGAATCGGAAACGGCGAAGGTGGAAGTGGCGGATAACGGGTGCGGCATACCGGCATGGAACCGCATGAGGATGTTCGAGCCTTATTTTTCGACGAAGAAAAAGGGCACAGGACTTGGCCTGGCCATTGTCAGTTCGATCATATCAGATCATAACGGAAACATAAGCGTGAAGGACAACACACCCCGAGGAACGATAATTGCTTTTGAATTACCTGTGAAGGAAGCGGCCTAATGGGCAAGACCATCTTGATAATTGACGATGAGGAGAGCATCTGCTCATCCCTGAGCGGAATTCTCGGCGACGAGGGATACAGGGCTATAACGGCCGGCTCGGCGGAGGAGGCCCTCAGGATGATTGACGAGGAAATGCCGGATCTCGTCCTTCTGGATATATGGCTTCCCGGCATGGACGGAATCGAGGCCTTGACCCAGATCAAAACCGAGCACCCGCAGTTACAGGTCATCATGATGTCAGGGCACGGCAATATAGAAACGGCGGTGAAAGCCACGAAACTGGGGGCCTTTGACTTTATTGAAAAGCCGCTCTCCCTCGACAAGACCATGCTCATAGTAGAGCATGCCCTTGACCTGGTCCGTCTTGAAGAGGAAAACAAGCTCCTGCGCCAGAAATATCCTCAGGATTATGAGCTTACTGGAAAAAGCAGGTTCATATCGGACCTGAAAGAGATGATCTCAATCATAGCCCCCACCAATGCCTGGATACTGATTATGGGAGAAAACGGGACAGGCAAGGAACTCGTTGCGCGCTCCATCCATAAGCAGAGCAGGCGGGTGAAAAAGCCCTTCATCGAAGTGAATTGCGCGGCCATCCCGGAGGAATTGATAGAGAGCGAGCTTTTCGGCCATGAAAAGGGCGCCTTTACCGGCGCAACCACGATGAAGAAGGGAAAGTTTGACCTGGCGCATGAAGGCACTATTTTCCTTGACGAAGTAGCGGATATGAGTCTCAAGGCACAGGCAAAGATCCTCCGCATCCTGCAGGAGAAAAAATTCGAGCGGGTCGGGGGCGCCAAGGTAATCGAAACTGATGTGCGTGTCCTTGCGGCCACGAACAAGGACCTGGAAAAAGAGATGGAGACGGAAAGGTTCCGGCAGGACCTCTTTTACAGGCTCAACGTTATACCGCTTTTTATCCCGCCCCTGAGAGAGCGCAAGGACGATATACCCGTACTGGTCCAGCGCTTCATAAAGGAGTTCTCCCATAAAGAGGGCCTGCCCGAAAAAGAGATATCTCCTGAGGCCATGGATATACTCCTGGAACATAACTGGCCGGGAAACGTCCGGGAACTCAAGAATCTGATAGAAAGGATGGTCATCCTGACGCAGTCCGAAGTGATAAAGTCCTCCGATATACCGCCATTCATCCTGAACCATAAGGGCCCGGGCGACGGCGCTTTCCTTGCCGTTAATTCATACAGGACGGCCAAGGCGGAATTTGAGAAGAGATTTATAGAGAGGAAGCTCCAGGAGAACGACGGGAATGTCTCCAAAACGGCGGAAGTGATCGGACTTGAGAGAAGCAATCTGCACAGGAAAATCAAGGCCTATAACCTGGAATCAAAAAAGGATGAACAGGAAAAAGAGCCCTCCTCGAATTAAAACCTCATTTTAAAAATTTTTTGCCTGGGGAAGATTCATATCCTATGATGGAATATATCCCCCAGGAGGCATATCATGCCGAAAGTCATCCATTTCGAGATAAATGTCGACGACCCCGAAAGGGCCATCAATTTTTACAGCGACTTATTCGGATGGAGTATAGACCTGTGGACAGGCCCGGCGGAGTATTGGCTCATAAACACCGGCCAGGGCATAAACGGCGGAATAATGAGGCGGATGGAATCGGCCTCGACCATCAACACGATCCAGGTCGAGTCAATCGATGAATACATGAAAAAAGTGGTGAAAGGGGGAGGGCACATCGTGACCCCCAAGCTGACCATACCCGGAGTCGGCCTGCACGCGTACTGCCGTGACACGGAGGGAAACATCTTCGGGCTTGTTCAGCGGGACGAAGCAATGCGTGTTATGGAAACGGAGCAACCCGAGTATTGACGGCTGTTGAAAAAAGCTCATCCCCGCTTTCGCGGCGACTGCGGGCTGCGCTGCCAAGCCCCATCGCTAAACGTATTTCGATATACGCCTCGCGGTCCGGTCGTGGCGCGCTTTGGATCTAAACGTTTTTACAGCCTGATGACATGTGCGCACCCGCGCTTATTTTATTTGACAAAAAGGACTTTACGAATTATACAAAGGCAAATCAGCAGGAAACAGGTCAAAATGGGCTTGAACATTATCACTATTATCATCGGCATAATTATACGGGGGGGACATACTCCGGCCTGATAATGGTGTAATGTAAAATAAGAATGAAAAGGCCGTTATCAGGTGATAACGGCCTTTTTTATTGACCCTCACCTCAATCCTTTCCCACCGCCACCGGCTCAGAGGGGAGAGGAAATCGGTCACGGGGGGTAATAAGGCAGCCTGTCACCCCGGCCCACTCCGGAGGAAAGAGGGGATCAAGATAAAGGACCATTAAAAAGGAAGCACATGGAAAACGGACGGGAAATCATTTTATATGACACCACTCTGAGGGACGGGACCCAGGGAGAACAGGTGAATTTCTCCGCCGAGGAGAAGCTGCGCGTCACCAGAAAGCTCGATGAAATCGGGTTTCACTATATCGAGGGCGGCTGGCCGGGTTCGAATCCCAAGGACATGCGGTTTTTTGAACTGGCCCGAAAGGTGAGTTTCAAAAACGCCCGGCTCGCGGCTTTCGGAAGCACCCGGAAATGCTATACCCGGCCGGAGGAATGCGCGAACATCGCCGCGCTTATAAACGCAGGCACTCCGACGGTTACCATCTTCGGGAAGACCTGGGACCTGCACGTCACGGAAGTCCTCGGCATCGAGCTGGAAGAGAACCTTTCCATGATCCGCGACAGCATTGAATATCTCAAATCCCAGGGCCGGGAAGTCATATACGACGCGGAGCATTTTTTTGACGGGTACAAGAGGAACCGCTCGTATGCGAGGTTGACAATCAAGACTGCCGTTGACGCCGGGGCGGAAATGATCGTCCTGTGCGACACAAACGGCGGGACCCTGCCCGACGAGCTCAGGGAAATACTCAGGGACGTTGCGGATATCGTGCCTGCCGGAAAGATGGGCATCCACGCCCACAACGACGGCGGGCTCGCAGTGGCCAACTCCCTCGCTGCATGCGCGGCCGGGGCCGTAATGGTCCAGGGCACCATCAACGGTTACGGGGAGAGGTGCGGCAATGCGGACCTGATCCCCATTATAGGCAACCTGCAGCTGAAAATGGGAAGGAAATGCCTCGATCCCGAATCTATCCGGCAGCTCACGAATCTTTCGCTTTTTGTCAGCGATATAGCCAACATACCACCGCTTAATTCCCGGCCCTTCGTGGGCAAGAGCGCCTTCGCGCATAAGGGTGGCGTGCATGTAAACGCCGTCCTGAAGAAGACGCAGGCTTACGAGCATATTGAACCGGAACTGGTCGGCAACCAGCGGCGTGTCCTTGTCTCCGACCTGGCCGGTAAAAGCAATATCGAATACAAGGCTCAGGAAATGGGCCTGTCGCTGGGAAATGACGAGAAGCAGAGTTCGAAAATAGTCCAGGAGATAAAAAGACTGGAGGACAACGGATATACTTTCGATGCCGCGGACGGCTCCCTCGCGCTGCTGATAAAGAAGGCAAATGGTGAATTCGTTGAGCCGTTCAAACTGGAAAGTTTCCGGGTTATGATCGAGAAGACGAAGAGCGGGGATGCCATGTCCCAGGCGACCATTAAAATATCTGCCGGGGACGAGGAGGAAATAACTGCGGCTGAGGGGAACGGCCCGATAAACGCCCTCGATAACGCCCTGAGGAAAGCGTTGACAACATTCTATCCCCAGATTAAAGAGGTGCACCTTATCGACTTCAAAGTCGGAATCGTGGACGGCAGCGATGGTACGGCCGCAAAGGTCAGGGTCTGGATCGAGTCGCGGGACACGGAAGAGGTTTGGAGCACAATCGGCGTATCGGGCAACATGATCGAAGCCAGCTGGCAGGCTCTGGTGGACAGCATCAATTACAAGCTGAGCAAGGATAAGCTGAACAGGAACGGCAACGGAAACGGGAAACGATAGCAGGCTTTGAAAAAGGCTCATATGCTGCGTTGCGCTTCGGCTCTCGCATGCTCATGTACCTTGAAAGTACGCTCCGCTGCTCGATCCTAGCGCGCCTTGCCTCTAAGCCCTTTTTGAAGAGCCTGCCCAAACAGGCTTTTAAAAGAATCATAATTAGTCTTGTAGGGCGTATTGCAATACGCCCCTGTTGCAGACAATAAACACAGGTGAATTGATCCATGCCAATGACAATGACGGAAAAGATCCTGGCGGAGCATGCGGGACTGAAAGAGGTCGCGCCGGGAGACCTTATCGAAGCGAAAGTGGACCTGGCGTTCGCCCATGATGTAACGGCGCCCATAGCAATCGATGTGTTCAGGAGAATCGGGGCGGAACATGTCTTCGATTCCGAAAAGGTTGCGCTGGTCGCCGACCACTTCGTTCCCAACAAGGACGTCCAATCGGCCCAACAGGCAAAGCTTATGCGGGAGTTTGCCCGGGAACAGAACCTGAAGCACTACTACGAAGTGGGCGAGTCCGGGATCGGCCATGTGCTGCTGCCTGAAAAAGGGCTCGTTGCGCCGGGGCAGGTGATCATCGGTGCGGACAGCCATACCTGCACTTACGGCGCCCTCGGGGCTTTTTCGACGGGAGTGGGAAGTACGGACCTTGCCGCGGTGATGGCGACAGGCGAAATCTGGCTGAGGGTACCCCCGACGATCAAGATCAACTACAGTGGGAAACTCCGGCCCTGGGTGGGCGGCAAAGACCTCGTGCTGAAGACGATAGGTATGATCGGGGTCGAAGGGGCGCTCTACAGCGCCATGGAATTTTCCGGCGATGCCATTGCAGCCCTGCCCATGAACCACCGGTTCACCATGGCCAACATGGCGATTGAAGCCGGGGCGAAGAACGGCATATTCGAAACAGACGAGGCGACATTCAAGTTCATGCGGGAGCGTTCGGACTGGAAAGCGGTCCATCTGAAAAGCGATCGGGACGCCCGCTATGAAAAAATCCTCAATATCGATGTCTCCGGCATGTAACCGCAGATAGCATTTCCCAGTTCTCCGGCAAACGTCCGGCCGCTTTCCCAGGCGGGAAAGGTCAATCTCGACCAGGTCTTCATCGGCTCCTGCACGAACGGCTGGCTGGAGGACCTGCGCGATGCCGCGGGAATACTGAAAGGCAGGAAAACATTTCCGGGCCTGCGCCTCATTGTCATTCCGTCCACGCCGGATATCTACAGGCGGGCCCTGTGGGAAGGCCTGATAGAAACCTTCCTTGATGCGGGAGCGGTAATAGGGCCGCCCTGCTGCGGTCCCTGCCTCGGCGGGCACATGGGGCTCCTGGCGGAAGGCGAACGGGCGCTTGCCACGACTAACAGGAATTTCCTGGGAAGGATGGGGCATCTCAAAAGCGAAGTCTATCTGGCTAATCCGCAGATCGCAGCGGCATCGGCCATCCTCGGCCGGATTGCCGGGCCGGCAGACCTGTAAATGACTAAAGGAGCTCTGATGACAACTAAAGGCAGAGTCTGGAAATTCGGTGACGACATAGACACCGATCTGATTTTACCCGCGCGTTTTTTAAACCTTTCCTCCGGGCAGGAACTTGCAAAGGTGTGCTTTCTTGATTTCCGCCCGGAATTCTCGAAAGAGATTTCGCCGGGAGATATGATTGTTGCCGGCAGGAATTTCGGCTGCGGCTCCTCGCGCGAGCACGCGCCCCTGGCCATCAAGTCGGCGGGGGTCAGTGTGGTCATAGCCGCAAGCTTCGCCCGGATATTTTATCGCAACGCCTTCAACATCGGGCTGCCCCTGCTGGAATCGGCGCTGGCCGGTGATAGGATACAGGACGGAGAGCGCCTCGATGTGGATCTCGCAACGGGCTCAATAAAAATTATGGACAGCGGAGAAATTCTCCAGGCACGCCCAATTCCGGAGTTCATGCAAAAGCTGGTGAATTCGGGAGGACTGGTCGAATACATAAAAAAGAATAAAATAAAGAGATGAAAGAGGATCTGATGAAGAAATACGATATCGGTGTCATCCCAGGAGATGGAACGGGGCCTGAGGTTACGGCGGAGGCTTTGAAGGTATTGAAGACGGCGGCACAGGTCGAGGGCATTGAGCTCAAACTTGTGCATTACGACCTTGGAGGCGAGCGCTACTTGAAAACGTGCGAGCTTGTCCCCGATTCTGTCCTGACCG
>CAZKYN010000075.1:0-13649 GCA_964556675.1 uncultured Syntrophaceae bacterium | reverse complement strand
GTTGCAATACCGCAGTATTCCTGACCTCTGTGCTGGAGGAAATCAATCCCCTGGTAAATATCGTTTACGCTCTCCTCGCTCGAATAAATTCCGAATACGCCGCAATTGTCGCGCACTGATTTCATCTTACTCTCACCTTCTTTTTATTGCTGCTCCTTGTCGGGGTTTGGCCGGGCAAGGCTGTTCTACTTTATGTCTGCGTGGTACTGCTGAAGGGATTTCGCCCTGCCGTGGCCGAGGCGCAGCGCCGTGATCCCCTTCGCGGCTGCGACCGCGGCAGCCAGGGTCGTTATATACGGGATTTTGTACTTTATTGCCGATTTCCGGATATATGAGTCGTCATACTTGCTCAGTCGGCCGCTCGGGGTGTTGATGACAAACTGGATCTCCCCGTTTTTGATGGCATCGACGATGTTCGGCCTGCCTTCGTGCATTTTCAGGATACTCTCCGATTCGATTCCCTGGGATTTCAGGTATTCATGAGTGCCTTTGGTGGCCTTGATCGAAAATCCCAGTTTCCTGAGTTCGCGGGCGATTTCGACTATGCCGTTCTTGTCCTGTCCGTTTATAGTGAGCAGGACGGTTCCGTTATTGGGCAGAACCTGCTGTGCCGCTTCTTCGGCCTTATAGAAGGCAAGTCCGAAGGAATCGGCAAGGCCCAGGACCTCTCCCGTGGACCTCATCTCGGGACCGAGCAGAGGGTCGACTTCCTGGAACATATTGAAGGGGAATACCGCCTCTTTCACGCCGAAGTGCGGGATCAGCCTTGTCTTCAGGTTCAGGTCCTTGAGTTTCTTCCCCAGCATCACCTGGGTCGCGATCCGCGCCATCGAAATATTGCACACCTTGGAAACGAGCGGCACGGTGCGCGACGCCCGCGGGTTTGCTTCAAGGATATATACCCTGTCGTTGGCAATCGCATACTGGATATTCATCAAGCCCACCACATTGAACTCGATAGCGATCCGCTTTGTGTAGTCGTTTATCGTTGCCAGGTGTTTGGCGGGGATGCTGATAGGGGGAATGACACATGCGGAGTCCCCGGAGTGGACGCCCGCCAGCTCGATGTGCTCCATGACTGCCGGGACAAAGGCGTCGGCGCCGTCGGAAATCGCGTCGGCTTCTGCTTCAATGGCGTTTTCGAGAAATTTATCGATCAGGATAGGCCTCTCGGGGGTGACTCCGACGGCCTTGCCCATGTACAGGTCGAGCATTTCCTGGTCGTGCACAACCTCCATGCCCCGCCCGCCCAGGACGTAAGACGGACGGACCATGAGCGGATACCCGATCCGGCCGGCAGCGGCCCGCGCCTCTTCCAGCGTGCTGGCCATTGCCGAATCAGGCATGGGGATCCCGAGTTTCTGCATGGCCTTGCGGAACCTGTCGCGGTCTTCCGCCAGATCAATAGTCTCCGGTGTCGTGCCGATAATCCTTACGCCGGCGCGGGACAGTTCCCCGGCAATGTTGAGGGGGGTCTGCCCGCCAAACTGGACGATGACGCCTTCGGGTTTTTCTTTTTCATATATGCTGAGGACGTCTTCAACCGTGAGCGGTTCGAAATACAGCTTATCGGATGTATCGTAATCCGTTGAGACCGTTTCGGGGTTGCAGTTGACCATGATGGACTCGTACCCTTCATCGCGCAGGGCGAATGCCGCATGGACGCAGCAGTAATCGAATTCGATCCCCTGGCCGATGCGGTTGGGGCCTCCCCCCAGCACCATGACCTTTTTGCTGGAGCTGGTTGCGACCTTGTCGGGGGCGTTATAGGTCGAGAAATAATAGGCGGCATTCTCCACTCCGCTCACGGGCACCGGCTCCCACGCTTCGACAATGCCCAGTCCGATCCTCTGTTTGCGGATCTCGGGTTCCGGAACGCCCAGGAGCTGTGCGAGGTACCTGTCGCCAAACCCGTCCTTTTTCGCCCTGATCAACAGCTCGTCCGGCAATTGGCCGCCCTTGTGCTTGAGGACTTTTTCTTCGAGTTCAACCAGTTCCTTCATTTGCTCGATAAACCAGGCCTTAATGTGGGTGCGCTTGCCAAGCTCTTCGACCTTTGCGCCTTTCCTGAGCGCCTCATACATAACGAACTGCCGCTCGCTGGAGGGCTCTGCCAGCGATTCCATGAGTTCGTCAAGGCTCTTGGAGTTGAAGTCCCCGGCAAAGCCGAGCCCGTACCTGCCCTTTTCCAGGGAGCGGATGGACTTCAGGAAAGCCTCCTTGTAATTCTTCCCGATGCTCATGACTTCGCCGACCGCCCTCATCTGGGTGCCGAGCTTGTCGATGGCCCCGGGGAACTTTTCAAAGTCCCAGCGGGCGAATTTAACTACAACGTAATCGCCCCAGGGGGTATATTTATCCAGGGTCCCCTCCCGCCAGTACGGAATTTCATCAAGCGTGAGCCCGGCGGCAAGGAGTGACGAGATGAACGCGATCGGGAAGCCCGTGGCTTTCGAAGCCAGGGCGGAAGACCTCGACGTCCTCGGATTGATTTCAATAACCACGACCCTGCCTGTTTCCGGATTGTGGGCGAACTGGATGTTGGTCCCGCCGATTACCTGGATGGCCTCGACAATGTCATAGGAATATTTCTGAAGTCTCTGTTGCAGCGCGGGGGCTATGGTCAGCATGGGGGCGGTGCAATATGAATCGCCGGTGTGGACGCCCATGGCGTCCACGTTCTCAATGAAGCAGACCGTGATCATCTGGTTCTTGGAGTCGCGCACCACTTCCAGTTCCAGTTCCTCCCACCCCAGTACCGACTCCTCCACCAGGATCTGTCCCACGAGGCTCGCCGAGATCCCGCGGCTCGCCACCGCCCGGAGTTCCTCCTGGTTGTAGACCAGGCCGCCGCCCGTCCCGCCCATGGTGTACGCGGGCCGGATAACGACGGGGTATCCCAGCCCGGCCGCTATTTTTTCCGCCTCTTCCACGCTGTACGCGGGCTCGCTCAGAGGCATGTCGATCCAGAGCCGGTTCATTGTGTCTTTAAATGCAATCCTGTCCTCGCCGCGTTCGATGGCGTCCACATTGACCCCGATCACCTTGACACCGTATTTTTCCAGGATACCTTTCTTGGCAAGTTCCGAGGTGAGGTTGAGGCCGGTCTGACCGCCCAGGTTGGGCAGCACGGCGTCAGGCCGCTCGTTTTCGATAATTTCAATGAGGCTCTGGATATTGAGCGGTTCGATATAGGTTATATCCGCCATTCCGGGGTCGGTCATGATTGTCGCCGGATTGGAATTCACCAGGACAATTTCGTATCCAACCTTCCGCAGCGCCTTGCACGCCTGGGTGCCCGAGTAATCAAACTCACAGGCCTGACCGATAACAATCGGGCCCGACCCGATAATCAACACTTTCTTGATATCTTCCCTTTTCGGCATAGTTGTATCCTTTTCATAGTGATTTAGCAGGCTGTTGAAAAAGGCTCATATGCTGCGTTGCGCTTCGGCTCGAGCATGCTCACGTACCCTTATGTACGCTCCGCTGCTCAACCCTCGCGCGCCTTGCCTCTGAACCTTTTTGAACAGCCTGATTGATAGAACGCTGTTGAAAAAGGCTCATATGCTGCGTTGCGCTTCGGTGCATTTAGATTCGGGCATGCTCACGTACCTTATGTACGCTCCGCTGCTCGATCCTCACGCGCCTTGCCTCTGAACCTTTTTGAACAGCCTGATTGATAGAACGCTGTTGAAAAAGGCTCATATGCTGCGTTGCGCTTCGGTGCATTTAGATTCGGGCATGCTCACGTACTCTTATGTACGCTCCGCTGCTCAACCCCCGCGCGCCTTGCAAAATCCTGTTTCCGGCCTTTTTGAACAGTCACAGGCGGTACAGGGCGGTTGCTGTCGAGGACATTAAAATGAAAAGATGCTCTTCCAGACAAAAGTGTCATTTACGGCAGGAAGGATATCGACAATTTTGCAGTTCCGACCCCCGGCAATATAGGAAAGGCCAATTGCGATGTCAAGCTTAAATATACTGTATTATTATAAGCACTTACATTAAATTCAATCATTTTGGCCCCCAATGTTTTTACCCCGGTCAACTCTTCTGTTCGGCCCGGAACGGGAGATTTTAAGGAAAATACGGCAAGACGGAAAAAAGCTTTGCCGTAAGTTTATTATCGACAATTTCCTCTTAAAGAGGTATTTGGATGCATTCAAAAGTGAGGGGGTTTCCATGAAAAAAAGGACGATGATCATTCTGGTTGTTTTTTCCCTGATTTTCGTAACGGGCATGAACCTTCCGGCCTGTGCCGAGGAAAAGATAGGCTTTGTCAATGTTCAGGAAGTCATGACAAAATCGAATATGGGAAAAGCTCAAGCAGAAGAATTTAAAAAAATAATGGATAAAGACAGGGCAGCTTTGATGGAAAGAGATGCCGAATTGAAGAAAATGAAAGAAGAGATCGAAAAGCAGAGGACTACTCTGAAAGATGATGCGCTCAAGAAAAAAGAGGCTGAATTTGAAAAGAAAGCTCGCGATTTTCAGGTCGCCGCCAATGATTTCCAAAACGACCTGAGGCAAAGGGAGCAGGAGATAATAAGGAAGCTGTACCCTGAAATTATGAAAGTAATAAAGGCAATAGGGGAAAAGAATAAATATACAATGATAACTGATGTAAGCCAGTCCTATTATTTCTCCCGGAAAAATGACATCACAGAGCAGGTGCTCGAAGAATTTAACAAGGCAAGCGCAAAAAAATAGGATTTCAACAGCTACCTCGAAGCCCGCTGTGAAGCGGGCTTTTTTTGTCGTATGCACGGGAAAACGGGTTTTAGAGACGGCGAATCGCCATTTCGACATTTAAAATAAATTATACTATAGTTTACAAAAGCCTTAATTAGAAAACAGGTGATAAATGGCGGAAGAAAACAAACCGGAGTTGAACAAAGAGGAAAAAAGTTTCGCGCAACTGCTGGATGAGATACCTGCAGAGCCGGGATTTTTCCGGCCCGGGCAGGTCGTAGAGGCCAAAATCGTCAGGATAACTCCCGAATGGATATTTCTGGATGTGGGCGGGAAAAGCGAGGGCTACCTGGATGCGAGGGAGCTTCTCAACGACAGAGGCGAGCTTACTGTCAGGGAGGACGAGCCAATCCGGGTATATTTCCTCTCCAGCCGCGAAAACGAACTTCATTTCACCACGCGGATAACCGGCGCCGAGGCGGGCAGGGCGTTTCTGGAAGAAGCCGCCCGGAACCATATTCCTGTCGAAGGGACTGTATCAAAAGAGGTCAAGGGCGGCTACGAGATAAGGCTTCCCGGCGGCCTGAGGGGTTTTTGCCCGTTTTCGCAGATGGGGACGCGCAGGTCCGAAAACTCCGCGGAGCTGGCGGGACGGCGTTTCATTTTCTATATACTGGAATACAGGGAAAAGGGCCGGAACATAATCGTTTCAAACAGGGCCGTGCTGGAAGAGGAGGAGGCGGCCCGCCGGGAACAGGCGAGGTCGCGCCTTTCCGAGGGCGCGGTCCTCAAGGGCACCGTTTCGGCTGTCCGGGACTTCGGGGCCTTTGTGGACATTGACGGCGTCCAGGGGCTGGTACCCTACTCTGAGCTGTCCTGGGAAAGGGGTGTGGATATCAACCAGCTGCTCAAGCCCGGCCAGGAAGTAAATGTCAGGGTCATTAAACTGGACCCGGAGCGGGACAGGATCACCCTGAGCCTGAGGGCGGCCCAGCCCGATCCCTGGGAAAATATTCTGGAAAAGTACCCCGTCGGTTCCCGTCACACCGGCAGGGTCGAGCACCTGGAGGATTTCGGGGCTTTTGTGAGCCTGGAGCCGGGTGTCGACGGCCTCATCCACATCTCGAAAATGAGGAAAGGCAAAAAGCTGAAACACGCCCGTGAGGCCCTGACAATCGGCGAGCAGGTGGAAGTGGAAATTGAGAAGATAAAAAAGGGCAAGAGGAGGATCTCCCTGACCCTTGTCGCCACCCAGGAAGAGGAAAGGCAGCGGGAAAAAGAAGAGCATATCGGAGATTATTCCTCTGAGCCGGCGTCGCCTTTCGGCTCGATGGGGGACCTCTTGAAAGAGAGAATGCAGGAGAGGGAAAAAGGCAAATAGCACTTCATCGGCGCGCTTGTATTCAATTCGATCTCGAGTTCAATCTTAAATCCATCATTTCTGAAAATAAACAGGCGGAGAGAATATGGGAAAAATAAACATTATCTCCCGCGGTGATCAGCCGTTCCGTGACAGGGCCGAAGCCGGCCGGCTGCTCGGGCGGGAGCTGAAGCATTTGGTCCCGGGTAATCTCCTGAACCCCCTGATACTGGGGATTCCCCGCGGAGGGCTGGTAATCGCAAAGGAAATCGCGGATGAGCTCAATGCGGACTTGGATCTTGTTATATCCAGGAAGCTCGGGGCCCCTCATAATCCCGAACTGGCTATAGGCGCGGTAGGGGAAGATGGGGAACTCTTCATGCATAACTGGCTCGTTTCAGAGTTGAGGATAACCCGGTCGTATATCGAAAGCGAGCGGGACCGTCAGCTCCTGGAGATTTCCCGGAGAAAGGCCCGCTACAGGGAGATACTCCCGCGTGCGGGAATAGAGGGTCGCAATATCATTGTCACCGATGACGGCGTGGCAACCGGGGCGACATTCCAGGCGGCGTTGTGGACCGTCCGGCACGAAAACCCGGCCGGCCTCATCGCCGCCCTGCCCGTGGCGCCCGAGGAGGCAATCCTCAGGCTGGCTGCTGATGCCGACGAGATAATATGTCTGAGGTGCCCTGACCTCTTCTCCGCAGTCGGACAGTTCTATTTTAATTTCAGCCAGACCTCCGATGACGAGGTGATACAAATCCTTGAGTGGGAGAGGCACAGAAAAATAATCAGGCAGGGCCCGAGAGGAGGGGAACAACCCCATGCTCAAAGTCCTGAGAGAGAGTGAGCGGGAGCTGGTTGTCAGGTCGAAGGGCCTCGAGTTGCGGGGCATACTGGGCATGCCGGCAAACCCGGTTGGGGTGGTCATCTTTGCGCATGGCAGCGGCTCCGGACGGTTGAGCCCCCGAAATAATTTCGTTGCCCGAGTCCTGCAGGATGCCGGGATGGCGACTCTCCTTGCCGACCTCCTGGAAGAGCAGGAGGAATCCGACAGGACGAAAGTCTTTGATATCGACCTGCTTGCATCGCGCCTGCTGACAATTTCCGAGTGGCTTGCGAGCCGCAGTGAAACAGAAGGATTGAGGCTGGGCTATTTCGGGGCGAGCACCGGCGCCGCGGCCGCCCTGCAGGCGGCAGCCCGTGAGCCCGCGAAGGTTGCCGCCGTGGTCTCCCGGGGAGGCAGGCCGGATCTGGCAATGCAGTACCTTGGCCTGGTTGCGGCGCCGACTCTCCTGATAGTGGGCGGGGACGACGAACCTGTCATTTACCTGAACAGGGATGCCTTCGAAAGATTGCCCGGGAAAAAACAGCTGGTGATCATACCGGGCGCGAGTCATTTATTCGAGGAGCCGGGATCGCTCGAAAGAGTTGGGGAACTGGCAAGAGACTGGTTCCGGGAGCATTTCGATAATGCTTTTTGAAAATCTCAGAAAGTAAATTGTTCGATGAAGGCCGACCGGGTCTTTTCCCTGGAGCAGTCCGCCGAGGCGCAAAGGATGCTCCAGGACGGAAAAGCCAGGGGAAAGCTGATCTTGAAAGTAGTTTAGAAAATTGCCCTCCCCTTCGGAGAGAGGGGGATTGATTGCGAGCGGGTCTGATAGCCGCCTTTGCGAATACCAAAATGTCATTCTGAGGAGCTCGGCGACGAATAATCTGATTTTATAAAACAATAAAGATCCTTCGCTTCGCTCAGGATGACATTGGTTTGACTTGAAATTCAGAGGGGATTTTGAAAGTCGAAACAAATCCCCCTGTGTCCCCCCTTTATAAAAGGGGGATTCTATTTCGGTTCTATAAAAAAGGTCATCAGGTCGCGGGCGAGTGAGAGCGGGCCGGAATATGTCTGGCGACACTCGGCTGCGATATCGGCGCTTTGGGCTTCCGGGTAGAAGTGTATCAGGACCAGCCTTTTCACGCCGGCCCGCGCCGCCAGCTCCCCTGCAAGAGAAGGGGTAAGGTGCATTTCAATTTTCTGCCCGTCCGGCATGGCCGACTCGCAGATCATGAGGTCGGCCTGTCTCCCGAGTTCGATCACATTTTCCGTATAATCCGTGTCGCCGGTGTAAACCGCGCAGGTCCCGTCGGGCGCCGTCAACCTGTAGCCGACGCTGCTCCCTATGTGTCGCATCGGGAGGCTCTCGATGGTGAATTGTCCGAGGTCGGCAAAATCTTTTTCCATGTTGCTCAGTTCCATGATGGTCATAAGATCGGGAGGCAGCTCGATCCAGTGGCCGTATGCTCCCAGCAGGGCTTCATGGAAAGAGCGCAGCCCCCGGGCGCCTGCCAGCATGAAACGCGTCCTGCGGCGCAGATTTTGCGGGTATTTAGTCGAGAACAAAAATGAGGCGAGCTCGCCCGTGTGGTCGGTATGGAAGTGGCTGATGAAAATATGTGTGATGTCGGAAATTGTCCGGCCCGCCTCCAGCAGCCGCCGCATGGTGCCCGCGCCGATATCGAACAGCGCGCAAGCCCCCTCCGTTTCCATGAGGACGGAGCACGAACTCCGTTCCAGGGACGGGACGGCGGTGCCGGAGCCCAGGATTGTCACCTTGATGGGCATCTCATTTGCCCGGTATGAACTTCACCAGGAATTGCCGCGTCCGGGGGCCGTCGAACTCGCAGAAGAATACGGACTGCCAGGTGCCAAGGACGAGATCGCCCCTTTCCACGAGGACCATTTCGGATGCGCCCACAAGGGAGCTCTTCACATGGGCGGCGGAATTGCCTTCTGTATGCCTGTAGTTGTCGTTGAGCGGAATTACCTTGTCCAGTTCCGCGATAAGGTCGCGCTGCACGTCCGGGTCGGCGTTCTCGTTAATGGTAACCGCCGCGGTCGTGTGCGGCACGAAGACGCAGCAAATGCCGCTCTGGACGCCGCTTTCCCTGAGGGCCGCCCTGACCTGGCCCGTGATATCTATGGTCTGGAAGCGTGAGTTTGTCTTTATCGTGAACTGCTTCATCTGAACCTCTTGTTAATGATCATGAGCGATAGACATTTTGGAGTGCCCTCCCGGAACAAGGACCGATCTCATCCCTTTTTCTTCTTCACGGATTTTTTCTGCGGGGCGGCCTTTTTTTGCGCAAGGTCCCCGGTCGTCAGGCCGACAACGCGGTAATTGAACTCGTAGCTCAAGGCGCCGCTCCAGTCCTGCTCGTAGACGCTTTTATACCGCGTGCCTTCGCTCGGTCCGACCGGCTTGCCGTATGTGTAGAACCAGTTCACGATCGGATTGCCGGTGAACCCCAGGCCCATCCAGTAGGCCCCGGGCATCAGGACGACCTCGTCCCTGAATTCGAAATCGGCCCAGCGATAGCCCGGTTTTGCGGAGAGGCTTTCCAGATCGATCATGGAACTCGTCGAGATCTGCTCTCCCGGTTTGCCGTTTTTGTCCGCGTACAGGTCGATCCAGATCTGTCCGTCGCCTCCGAACTTATGCAGCGCCAGGCCGATCTTCCTGAGCTTCACGGGTTTGCTGATGACGAATATCTGAGCGTACTGGGTTATATTTGTTGTAACATATTCCGCCGTTTCCACGAGAAAATTTTTTCTCTTCTCGCCTTTTTTCGCCCCCCTGGGCGCGGGCGGGAAAGCGAAATCTATATTTTCCGGGAATTCGAGATTCCCGAACAGGAACGGCGTGTCATACACCAGCCTTGATTTGTCCTCTTCCGATATGACCACCGGCGGTTTGGGGGGCTCGATTTCCTGTCTCTTGAAATCGGATTTCACGTCCGGGATCAGCAGGATGCTCCTGGGGCCGAACTTCTCGCTTTTGCCGGCGACCTTGACTTTATCGGCGACAAAATCGGAGCTGATGAGTTCCAGGTCCCGCGGTTCGGCATCCGTCCCTTTTTCATAGGACCAGCGCATCATGCCGTCATTCTTGGTCTCATTGTTGTCGGCCCCGACCTCGATGCGGATAAAGCGGTTGGGGAC
Source organism: uncultured Syntrophaceae bacterium (assembly GCA_964556675.1). GTDB lineage: Bacteria > Desulfobacterota > Syntrophia > Syntrophales > UBA4778 > JBDKTK01. Next base: position 3,594 of record CAZKYN010000075.1, on the reverse strand, counting down.
GAACATGGCCGTTTGCTGCGGGTCGACCGGCACCCATCCCAGGTCGGGGAACCAGACTTCGATCCAGGAATGGCGGCCCTGGCCCATTTTGAACGTATATACGCTGCCCTTGCGATTGATGCTGAAGGGCCTGTTGAGCGTGATCCCGTTGACGATCCGCACGGGGATATTCATGGAGCGCATCAGCGCTGCGCTCAGGTGCGAGAAGTTCTGGCAGTTGCCTTTCCCGGAGTCCAGGGAGTACATGGCGTCGTAGCGGGCCGGGGGATTGACGTATTTCACGTGGTCGACGACATAGGTTATCACGCGCTGCACGGCATCGAACTCGGTCTTCACCCCGGCGGAGAGCTCCGCAGCCAGCCCGCGGATGCGGGGGTCTTCGGAGGGGACCTGTTCCGTCGCCTTCAGGTAATAGCGCACGTCTTCCGGGATGTTGGGAACCGGGAAGGGGACGCCGGTGTCGATCAGCTTGAGGGTGGTCGTGTTGCCCGCGTGAAACGAAAGCACCGCTTCGACATTCCTGGGGATAACCGTCCAGACGGCGGTCACTATGGAATTGCCGCGTGCGTCCTGCTCGGTCTTCCTCTCCTGCGGGGCGGGGATGAATTTCAGGTCGAAGTCCCGGACGACCTGGTTGCTTGTGGGCGACTGAAATGACGGCGGCACGACAAAGCTCAAAAGGAGTCTCTGGATGCCTGGAGTTGTTTCGACTGTCTTCCTGATCTCGAACTTGATGTCCGAGCCCATTTCGCCGTTGACCGTCAGGTTTTCGGCGATTGCGGGCGAAGCCGCTGCAATTATAACTAAGAACAAGAGAATGAGAATACGTTTCATATGTCGGCTCCTGTCGAGTTGTCGCAACGGCTGTTGAAAAGCGTTCATCTGCTGCGTTGCGCTGCAAACCGTATCGCTCCACGTATAAGCAATACGCCTCGCGATCCGGCTTTTGCGCGCCTTGCATATAAACGTTTTTGAACAGCCTTTATATTCAAAGTATGCAGCCGAGTCGTGTGCACCTGGCCTAATTCGGTGCGTTACGACCTGAAGTCATAACGCACTCTGCTTTAATATTTAAAAATCCCGCTGTCGTAAATAATCAGATTCTCTCCGGTCGCGAGATGGGCGGTTACCGTTTTGTTTTCCGTGTTCACCAGGTCCCAATGCAGGGCGGAATCGTTGTAACCCTTTTCCTTCCTGAACTCTTTGGTCTTCTCGACCTTTTCCGCATAGGTTTCCGCATAGGACGAACCCACGGCGATATGGCAGTTTCCGTAGCGGCCGCCGTAATTCTCATCGTAAAGCGTATCCGCCATGAACCGGTCAATGCGGGAAAAGCGACGGTCGGTCAGGGAGAATTCGCCTACCTTGTTGGCGCCGGAATCCATTTTGAGCTGCTTCACGGTGAACTCGTGGCCCTTTTTCGCCTCCACCTTGACGGCGGAACCATTTTTGAAATTGAGCCGCACCCCTTCCACGTAATTGCCGGTGCGGAAGGATGGCTGGTCGGCATAATAGGTCCCTTCGGTGCCGCGCCAGTCCGGGGAAGTAAATATCTCGAAACTCGGAATATTGTGGCCGGATATCCCTATCCACGTCCGCTTTTCCCCCGGGGTGACTTTAAGGTCTATATTCTCCGACTCTATGTGGAGGTAATCGATATTGAGGGAATTAAGCCATTTTTTAATGACGGACATCTCCGTGTAGATCCTGCTCCATTCCTTTACGGGTTCGCTCTTGTCGAGATAGCAGGCCTTTATGATCTGGTTGGCGTACTGTTTAAGGCTGAGTCCGGCGCTTTTGGCAAGCGCTTCTGTCGGGACCGTGCAGAGCGTCCAGGCATAGACGCCCTGGTTCTCCCGCCGATCCATTATTTCCCGGAGGAACTTACGGGCGACCAGCATTTTCCCCATGCGCGAGGGGTCGATGTCGCTCAGGTGGGTGAGTGATTCCGGGGCCCGCAGGAATATCCGCCCGTTGAGGCTTTCGATAAGCTCCTTATCCCCGGGGGAAACGAAAACAAGCTGCCGGGGGTTGGCCTTTTTATAGAACGTGTGCTCCAACTCGCAGGTGAAACCCATGCGCTGGACGGGGTTGATGCCCATATCGAGAAGCTTTCCGAAGACTATTTCCATGAGGGCCGCAGCCGGCCTTTCGTATTGGATCAGCACGATATCGTCTTTGGCGAATTTTCCCTCCCGGGCGGTCTTCAGCCCCCAGATGAGGACATCGGCATATTTTTCGAGCTGGATACGGCTGAGCATAAAATTTCCTCCTGATTAAAAGTTTGAAGGCTTGCAGATTATCTCCCTGACCTTCAGGTCGAAGATCCGGGAGCTGTTGGCGGGCTTGAGCACCAGGGCCGTATCGGCCCCGCTTTCCGTTCCGCCGATGGATATGACATCCCTGTCCGTTCGGACGAGCCCCGCATCCGCCGCCATGAGGGCCAGCTCGATTGCGACCTTCGTCCCCTGGCCGAAAGTCCGGAGGGTATAAGCCATGATCTCGTCCGACTGATATGTCTTGAGCTTGTTGCGAATCCCCCGGCCGACGCCGCCGAAGGCGTGCTGGCATGTCAGCACCTTCACCCCCAGCCCCTCCAGGCGCGTGCGGGTTTCGTCCGCCATTTCCTGGTGGTCCGGTTCTACGAAACCCGTGACGTGTGTTACAGCGATGATCCGGCGTTTGGGGCCGAGCAGTTCCAGCGCCTTGAAAGCCGTATCGCCGGTACAGGTGGCTACCAGGATATCCGTTATGGAAAGCTCGGAGGCGCGGCGCTCGACCCCGTCCATCAGGGATTCGGTGTTTTTGGAGCCGGTCTGGGAAAAATACCTGCAGCTCTTATCGGTATACGGCCTTTTCATTTTCGAGGGCACCTCCCAGTTTTCAGTTTTATAGCATCTTTTGTTTTTTGATTCAGATTTTTTCCTCGGCCGCGGGGCGGGGCAGCTTGCCGGGGATGAGGAACACCGCCATCAGAATGCCCGCCCCGGTCAGGACGGTGCACATCAGGAAAGTCGGCATGAAGCCGACATTATCGGAAAAGACGCCTCCCAGCGACGGGCCGACGATCCACCCGGTGTTCCAGGTCATATTATAGATGCCCATTGCCTTGCCGCGCTTTTCTTCCGGGACCATGTCGGCGACGAGGGCCACCGCCGCCGAGCCCATGGCGGCCCAGGCGATGCCCTCTCCGAGCTGGATCATGACGAGATGGATATACTGCCGGCTGAAAGCGTATCCCAGGAAAACGCCGGCGAAAATAGCCATCGAGAAGATAAGTATCCTCTTCCTCCCGAACCGGTCGGAAAGTGAGCCCCACAGAGGCGAGCTTATGGCTGCAGCCACCGCGCCCGCGGTAAAAAGACTGCCGATCTCGCTTTTGGTGAGGCCGAGCGACGCCATGTAAAGCGACAGGATGGAATAGATTATCCCCGTGCAGATCATGAAGGGGAGGACTGTTATGCACAGAAGGTAAAGGTTTTTTTTAGGCATGTCATATCTCCTGGGTTTTGAGCGGACAGACGGTAACCGATTTCAATTTTTTGGGGAAAAACAAAAGGGTGTTATGAGACCATCGTAACCCCTTTTTTTATC
>CAZKYN010000074.1:0-13730 GCA_964556675.1 uncultured Syntrophaceae bacterium | reverse complement strand
CTTTCGGTCCGAGAATATCTGTCCCTCGCTTTGAAGCTCCTGCTCGTATTCGGCATCATGTTCGAGATCCCCGTTTTCCTGTTCTTCCTCGCCAAGCTCGGCGTCATCACGCCGGCCTTCCTGGCCAGGCAGAGGAAGTATGCCATCCTGATCATCTTCATCGCGGCCGCCATCCTCACGCCCACTCCGGACGCCTTCACGCAGATTTTAATGGCTATTCCGATGATTGTGCTTTATGAGGTCAGTATTATAGTGATCCGCGTGGGGATCAGAAAGCCGAAAGCGCAAGAGCCTACGCCCCATGCGGGCCCCGATGCAGGTTAGGACCAGGAGTAGGGCAGCGGTTCAATGCTGAAGCGTATTTCGAAGAAAGCCAGAAGAAGCCTTTTTTTTAAAAGGATAATCCTGTCGATACTGGTCCTGTTCCCGTTTATAATCGGCGCATTTTGCATCTATATATATGTAATCATCCGGGAACTTCCGGATGTCCACTCCCTGAAAGACTACCGCCCCAGCATTACCACGAGGATTTACGGGGACGGCAACCAGCTGATTGATGAATTCTATATAGAGGACCGGCGTCTGATCGCCATCTCGAAGCTTCCGAAGAATGTGGTAAATGCTTTCGTCGCCGCCGAGGATTCCCGCTTTTTCCAGCACAAGGGGATTGACTTCATCGGGATCATGCGCGCTTTCGTGAAGAACCTGGAGCACGGCGCCATTGTCCAGGGCGGCAGCACCATTACCCAGCAGGTCGCAAAGTCCTTCTACCTTTCTTCCGAAAGGACCATGGGCAGGAAGATCAGGGAAGTTGTCCTGGCCTACCGCATAAACAAGAACCTGAAAAAATACGAGATCCTCAACCTTTACCTCAACCAGATTTACCTGGGCCACGGGGCTTACGGGATCGAAGCGGCATCGCAGTGCTACTTCGGCAAGAGCGCCGCCGCCCTGAACCTGCCGGAAGCGGCAATGCTGGCCGGCCTCCCGAAGGCGCCCAGCCGCTATTCGCCCTTCGTCAGCATGGAGCGCGCTGTTCAGCGGCAGCAATACGTGCTTACCCGCCTGGTCGAGGACGGCTACATAACGGAAAGAGAAAAGGATGCGGCATCCCGGGCGCATATCAAGCTCCATACCGGCGGACCCCGGGGCAAGATCGCCCCTTATTTCACGGAAAATGTGCGCCGCTATATCCTTGCCAACTATGGGAGCGACGTCCTCTACAAGGAGGGCCTGGAAGTCTATACGACCCTCAACGCCGATATGCAGCGGGCAGCCAATGCCGCGGTGGAGAAGGGATTGCGCGAGTTTGAATCGCGCTCCGGGTACAGGGCGACACTCAAACGGGTCCCGAAGAACAAGTTCGATGCGTACCTGAAGGAACTGGATAAGAACCTGGAAGGCGGCAGGTTTGAAAAAGGCCAGGTGGTCCGGGCCCTGGTCGAGGAAATAAATTCCGCATCAGACAGGGCCTACCTCAGGCTGGGGACGAATTACCGTGCCATGGCCGATATCGAGAACAATTCCGACAGGCAGGACCAGCAGCAGGAGGAATCGGCCAAGACGAAAGAATCTGCAATACCGGTCAGGGTCGGCGACGTGGTCGATGTCAAAATACTGGAACTCGGCAGTGCATTCGAGGCCCGGTATAAAGTTTCGATCCTGCCCCGCAATGTTGTGCAGGCTGCGCTGCTGTGCATGGATGCCAGGACGGGCGAAATCAAGGCCATGGTGGGCGGGCGCGATTTCAAGAGCAGCGAGTTCAACCGGGCAACGCAGGCGAAGCGCCAGCCGGGTTCGTCATTCAAACCGCTGATATACACGGCCGCTTTCGACAAGGGCCTCACGGCAGCGACCGTTATGGTCGACGAGCCGATTTCCTTCCCGGACCCGGTGCGGGGCGAGTGGAACCCGCGCAATTCAGACCGCGAATTCCATGGTCCGATGACCTTGAGATCGGCCCTGGTCCACTCGCGCAATATAATCACGATCAAAGTCCTGCAGCAGATCGGGGTTGACTATGCCGCCGATTATGCGTCCAACATGGGCATATCCTCTCCCCTGTCAAAAAACCTGTCCATAGCCCTCGGGACATCTGCGGTTACCGTTCAGGAGATGGTCCGGGCCTTCGGGGTGCTTGCCAACGGCGGGAAAAGAGTGGAGCCTTATTTCATCAAGAAAATAGTCGACCGCACAGGAAACGTTTTCGAGCATTATGAACCGAAGGAGGAGCAGGTGATAGACCCCAAGATAGCCTACCTGACGACCTCGATACTCCAGGATGCGGTCCTGCGCGGTACGGGAACAAGGGCCAGGCTGGCGGGCAGGCCCGTCGCAGGCAAGACAGGGACGACGGACGACCAGAAAGACGCCTGGTTCGTGGGCTATACGCCCTCGCTTGTCACCGGGGTATGGGTGGGATTCGACGATGGGAAGCCGCTCGGCCGCGGAGAGATGGGCGGAGTTGCGGCGGCGCCGATCTGGGCGTATTTCATGGATAAAGCCACCGCCGGAAAGCCTGTGGAGAATTTTGAAATGCCCGCCGGGATAATGTCGGTCAAAATAGATCCCCGGACAGGGCAGCCGGCCGGGTTCTTCTCGGAGGGCGTTAATGAAATTTTCCTGGACCGCAGCCCTGCGGCGGCTTCGCCCAAGGCCCCCAGCCAGGATTTCAGGGGCGGCTTCAAAAGCGAACCCTGAGATAGCCGTCCGGTTCCCGCCCCCTGGCATTTGAGCATCAAACAAACAGCTTTACAGGCGGAAGTTGTACGACCAAAGGCTAATTGGCTGTATTTACAAAATATGTTGACATACTTGGGACAAGTTGCTATTAAGGCCCTTATGAATTTGACCATCAGCAAACTGTTCATAGTTACTGTAATCGTAGTTGTAGAGCCCTGTTCAAGAGGGGCTGCGTGATGGTTTGATCGTCAAATGACCAAATAAAGACCGTTACCAGCCGAGATGGTAACGGTCTTTTTTTTTCTGCTGCTCTTTAAAAACGTCCATCTGCGGTGTTGCCCTCCTTTTCAGCATTAAAGCGTATGCTTGATACGCTTCCATGCCCTCATGGTTTGGGACGCCCTGCATCTGGACATTTTTAAAAAGCCTCGAAGGCTGTTTAGATTTGCCCCTCACCCCGGTTATCTCCTCAAGGGGAGAGGGGGCTCAAATAGTAGAAAAAATTCAGCAGGAGGTGTTTCCCTTGAAGCTCAAAGGTTCGCAGATTCTGATAAGGCTCATCAAAGAGCAGGGCGTCGACACATTGTTCGGTTACCCGGGAGGAGCCGTTATCGATATTTACGACGAATTTCACCAGACGGACGGCCTGAAGCACATTCTCGTGCGCCATGAACAGGGCGCCGTTCATGCCGCGGACGGTTATGCCCGGGCGTCCGGAAAAGTGGGGGTTGCCCTGGTTACTTCCGGCCCGGGAGCTTCCAATACCGTAACGGGAATCGCGAATGCCTATCTCGACTCCATACCGGTCGTCGTTTTCACCGGCCAGGTCCCCACTTCCCTGATCGGTACGGACGCCTTTCAGGAAGTCGATATTGTCGGTATCACCCGGCCCTGCACGAAACACAATTTCCTGATCAAAAAAGTTGACGACCTGGCCCGGACTGTCCGGGAAGCCTTTTATATAGCAGCATCCGGCCGCCCCGGCCCCGTCCTCGTGGACCTGCCGAAGGATGTTATGCAGGCCGTCACGGAATACGAGCCTGCGGCGCCCCGGCCGATCGAAAACGGCCCGGCCAAGCCGGCCTCGAAGAAGGCCTTTTATGTGCTGGACCTGATCAACGAGGCGAAGCGGCCGCTGATCTTCATAGGGGGCGGTGTCATCCTGGGCAAGGCCTCGGCGGAACTGAGGGAAATGGCGATGAAGACCCGGATACCGGTCACGTCAACGCTGATGGGGCTCGGCGCGTTTCCTGGGACGGACCCGCTGTGGCTGGGCATGCTGGGAATGCACGGGACCTATTACGCCAACATGGCGGTGAGCAATTGTGACCTCATGATCGCGATCGGCGTCAGGTTCGACGACCGCGTCACTGGGAAAATAGATACCTTTGCGAAAAAAGCCAAGATCGTCCATGTGGACATAGACCCCTCCTCCATTAACAAGAACGTGATCATCGATGTCCCGATCGTCAGCGACTGCAAAAGCGCCCTGCAGTCGTTCAACCGACTGCTCTCTGAGCAGAATTACGCGTTTGATGTCCAGGCCAGGAAGGAGTGGCTGGGGCAGATAGAGGAGTGGAAACAATCAACCCCGCTCACCTACTGTCAGAGCGAAGAGGTAATCAAGCCGCAATTTGTCATTGAGACCCTTTATAATCTCACAAAGGACAGGAAAACGATTATCACAACGGAAGTCGGCCAAAACCAGATGTGGGCCGCTCAGTTCTATAAATATGACGAGCCAAACACTTTCCTGAGTTCCGGCGGCTTGGGCACCATGGGGTACGGCTTCCCCGCCGCTATCGGGGCCCAGCTCGCGTACCCGGACCGGCTGGTGGTCGACATCGCCGGGGACGGCAGCATCCAGATGAACATCCAGGAACTGGCGACGGCCTGGCAGTACAAGATCCCCGTGAAGATAATGATCCTGAACAACGGGTATCTGGGGATGGTCCGCCAGTGGCAGCAGCTCTTTTATGAAAAGCGCTATTCCCACACCGACATGACATTTGCGCCCGATTTTGTGAAAGTCGCGGAGGCCTACGACATCCTGGGCCTCAGGGCGACCAAGCCTTCCGAGGTGGAAGCCGTGCTCAGGAAAGGCATCGAGCACAAGGGCCCGGTCATCATGGATTTCAAGGTCGCCAAGGAAGAATGCGTCTACCCCATGGTGAGGCCGGGGGCCGCCATCCACGATATGACGCTCGGCGGGCGGGAAATGGTCAATTAAGAATTAAATGCGGGGAGCATTGGCGGCTCCCCGTTTATTTTTTTGCCGAAGATGTCCATCTGCGCGATCAGACCGGGGCTCTGCGGACCAAAACTCAATTGCGAGGTGTTCTTCATGGATAAGAAGGAATGTATCATATCATTGCTCGTTAACAACAAGCCCGATGTCCTGGCAAGGGTTGCCGGAGTCCTCGGCGGCCGCGGCTACAATATTGAAACCTTGTGCGTGGATGCCACCATGGACCCTGACGTCTCAAAAATTATCCTTACGACCATAGCCGATAAAAGCACCCTTACGAAAATAGAGAAGCAGCTCATAAAGCTGCTTGACGTGAACAGCGTGACTGAGATAACGCAGACCGAGTCGGTCATGCGCGAGATGATGCTGGTCAGGATGAAACTCACGGAGAAAAACAAGGCCGACATAGCCCTCATTATCGATACTTTCAGGGGCCGGGTCGTGACCATGAACGGCGATCACTGCGTTATCGAAATTACCGGGGCCAAGGAGGAGATAGAGAGGGCGATCCAGAGTCTGAAGCCGCTCGGCATCGACGATCTGGCCAGGACGGGCGTGGTGGCGCTTGAAAGAAAAAAATAAAGATCATCTGAATAAAATTAAAAGGAGCGGAAAATGTCCAAAATAAACATCGGCGGTACAATGGAGGAGGTCGTCACATCAGAGGAGTTCACCCTGGAGAAGGCCAGGCAGGTCCTCAAGGATGAGACGGTTGCTGTCATCGGATATGGGGTTCAGGGGCGCGGTCAGGCGCTCAACATGCGCGACAACGGAATCAGGGTTATAGTCGGCGAAGGCGACTTTAACTGGCAGAAGGCGATCGACGAAGGCTTTGTCCCCGGCCAGACCCTTTTCCCGCTCCTCGAGGCCGCGAAGAGAGGCACTATAATCCAGTACCTCCTTTCCGACGCCCAGCAGAAGTCCATGTGGCCTGAGCTGAAACCCTGCCTCACCAAAGGCAAGGCCCTCTATTTCTCCCATGGCTTCTCAATAGTGTACAAGGAGCAGACCGGGGTTATCCCGCCCGCCGATATCGATGTGATAATGGTGGCGCCCAAGGGCGCGGGCCGGACAGTCCGCGACAACTTCCTGGCGGGGAGCGGCATTAATTCCAGCTATGCCGTGTTCCAGGACGCCACGGGGAGGGCCCTTGACAGGACATTGGCAACGGGTGTGGGAATCGGATCGGGGTATCTGTTTCCGACGACTTTCCAGCAGGAAGTCTATTCGGACCTGACCGGGGAGCGCGGCGTGCTGATGGGCTGCCTGGCGGGGATCCTCGAAGCCCAGTACAATGAGCTGCGCAAGCGCGGCCACAGCCCGAGCGAGGCCTTCAACGAGACCGTCGAGGAGCTCACCCAGAGTCTCATGCCGCTTGTCGCCCAGAACGGGATGGACTGGATGTACGCCAATTGCAGCACTACGGCCCAGAGGGGCGCGCTTGACTGGAAAGACAAATTCCGCGATGCGGTTGCGCCCGTTTTCACCGAGCTCTATGACAGGGTAAAGGACGGCAAGGAGACCGCGATTGTCCTCGAAGTAAACAGCGCGCCTGATTACCGGGAGCGCCTGCAGAAGGAACTCGACGCCATGCGCAACAGCGAGATGTGGCAGGCCGGCGCGGTGGTAAGGTCCCTCAGGCCGGAGCGCCGGAAGAAAGCATAATCCATATCCGGCAATTTCCCTTATGTCATTCTAAGGAGCGACGAAGGATCTATTTTCTAAAATAGGTCCTTCGCTGCGATCAGGATGTAAAAACTTGAGAATGCCAATCAGTTCTTCTGCAGGATAATTAGTCAGAAGGAGAAAGGACAACGCAATGCGCAGTGATCTGATGAAGAAAGGCCTGGAAAGGGCGCCCCACCGGTCCCTGTTCAAGGCAATGGGCTACACGGACGAGGAAATCTCCCGCCCCATGATCGGGGTCGTGAACTCAGCCAACGAGATCATACCCGGCCACATCCATCTCGATATCATAACCGAGGACGTCAAGGCGGGCATCCGCCTGGCCGGCGGCACACCTGTCGAGTTTCCCGCAATCGGCGTCTGCGACGGCATCGCTATGGGCCATGAAGGGATGAAATTCTCTTTGGCCAGCCGCGAACTCATCGCCGACTCCGTTGAGGTAATGGCGATGGCCCACCCGTTCGATGCCCTGGTGTTCATTCCCAATTGCGACAAGATAATCCCCGGAATGCTCATGGCGGCCATGCGGCTCAACATACCTTCCATTTTCATCAGCGGCGGCCCAATGCTGGCAGGAAGCCTGGAAGGAAAAACAGTAGACCTGATCTCCGTTTTCCAGGGGGTCGGCCAGGTCAAGTCCAAGCGCATGACCCTGGAAGAGCTTGCCGCCCTCGAGGACTGCGCCTGCCCGGGCTGCGGCTCCTGCTCCGGCATGTACACCGCCAATTCCATGAACTGCGTTACGGAAGCCCTGGGAATGGGCCTGCCGGGCAACGGCACCGTGCCGGCGGTTAATGCGGCCCGGCGGAGATTGGCCAAGGACACGGGCATGAAAATAATGGAGCTCCTCAAGAAAAACATCCGCCCACGCGATATCGCCACCCTGGATGCGTTCAAGAATGCGATAGCCGTGGATATGGCGCTCGGGTGTTCCACCAATACGGTGCTCCATATACCCGCAATCGCCCATGAGGCGGGATTGACCATCGATCTTGATCTCTTCAACACCATCAGCGCGAAAACGCCGAATATCTGCAAGCTGAGCCCGGCCGGGGCCCACCATATAGAAGACCTCGCCGCGGCCGGCGGCATCCAGGCGGTAATGAAGCAGATCAGCTCGCTGGGGGTGATCAACCTGAAGGCAATGACGGTGACCGGAAAGAAAGTCGCGGATAACCTGAAAGCCGCGCGGGTCCTCAACAGCGACGTAATCCGGCCGCTCAAGTCCCCGTACTCGAAAGAGGGCGGGATAGCAATAATCAGGGGCAACATCGCCCCGGAAGGAGGCGTCGTAAAGCAATCGGCAGTCGCTCCCGAGATGCAGGTTAACGAGGGCCGGGCGCGAGTGTTCGATTCCGAGGACAGCGCGATCAAAGCCATCCTGGGCGGCAAAATCAAAGCCGGAGACATTGTGGTCATCCGCTATGAAGGCCCGAAGGGCGGACCGGGAATGCGCGAAATGCTGGCGCCCACCTCGGCGATCGTCGGTATGGGCCTGGACAAGACAGTGGCGCTCCTGACCGACGGCAGGTTCAGCGGGGGCACCCAGGGCGCAGCCATCGGCCATATCTCGCCGGAGGCGGCCGAAGGGGGGCCGATCGGCTTGATCAAGGAGGGGGATCTTATTTCCATCAACATCCCCAAAAAAGAGCTGAACCTTAAAATCAGCGACGCCGAGCTGGCCAGGAGAAAGGCGGCATTCAAACCGAAAGCCCTGCCGGCCCGGACCGGATACCTGGCCCGCTATGCGAGTCTGGTCACCTCAGCCAGCACGGGAGCAGTATTTAAAAACGGCTGATCATACACCTTTCGCGTGATTTTCATCCGGCCCCCTTCGATGAAGGGGGCTTTTTTTAAACTTTTTTATAGTCCTTTTTCCCAGCCGGCTTTCGAGTCTTATCCCCTGCAATTTCTTAATTTCCTTCGCAAACAAATCGCCTGTTTGCATTTTTTGTTGCCTCTGCCTTGGCGCTCCTAATGCTTTTAAATCACCGATTAATTCATATTGGGGCCATGATTTCCTGTATGTCTACTTTTTGCTTTACTAAACAACCTACATCAAGTATAGGTATAAGCCTCATTCCAAACGAATAAAAAATTTACACCATTAATTCGCATTAAGGAGATGTTCAAAATGAAGAAACTGGTACTTGCTTTGTTTGCCGCCGCGCTTTTTTCAGGTTGTGCCGCTATAGAAAAATCGGAATTTTTAAAACATGACACCATGTACAGGGACGGCAGCCACCTTTGGTACAGCTGGTACGGTTACCTGTACACCGATGAAAAAGAAATTCAGAAGTCCCGGGAAGGGAACTGGTGGGGCGAAGTTGTAGAAATTCAGAACAGCAGGCTTGCTTCCACGAAAAAGCAGTAGCACGTAATTGACCGCGGCCGCCCTCCCGTCGGGCCGGCCGCCCGTTCCAAAGCAGAACTCCTCACAAAAAAGCCGTCATATTAAAGGTTTGTCCTTTACTGAATCTGTCGCGTGTTATATAGCTACCATCCTGAAAGGATCAATGCATGCTCAACACTGCCAAATTCTACCTGATGGAAAGCGCGGAAGAGGAGATAAGGCTGGAGTGGAAAACCGACCCTGACCTCGTGCGCAAACAGGCCGGCTGGTGCGGCATTGAACCGGGCATGAGGGTTCTTGACGCCGGCTGCGGTACGGGCAAGACGACGGGCATCCTCTTCGATATGGTCCAGCCGGGCGGAAGCGCCCTGGGGATAGATTTTTCGGAAAAGAGAGTCGGCTATGCCCGGGAGAAATACGGAGGGCCGGGCATTGATTTCCAGGTGTGCGATTTGATGAGACCCCTGGACAACATCGGAAAATTTGATTTTATCTGGGTGAGATTCGTCCTGGAGTATTTCCGGAAGGAAAGCAAGGAAATTGTCGGGCGCTTGAGCGAATGCCTGAATCCGGGAGGCAGGCTCTGCCTGCTCGACCTGGACCATAACAGCCTGAACCATTACGGGATTGCGCCTCAAATCGAGCAATATTTTTTCAAGGTCATGAACAGGATTTCGGAAGAGCAGAATTTTGACCCTTATTGCGGCCGCAAGCTTTACTCGTACCTGTATGACCTGGGACTCGCGGATATACGGGTCGATGTTGTACCCCATCACCTCATCTATGGTGAAATCCGGGACGTTGACGTGTACAACTGGATGAAAAAGATTCAAGTCTCTGCTGAAAAAATCAGGTTTGCTTATAACGATTTCCCGGGCGGCTTTGACGGCTTCGTAAACGAGTTCAGAAACTTCTTCCTGGACCCCCGCAGGTTTACGTATACGCCGCTGATTATTTGCACGGGTATAAAATCTTAATACCCCATCTGCAGTTGTGCAAAAAAGACGGGTTTAAACCCGCCGCATTTACCGTGCGATAAACTTTTTTCCGATTAGTGGAAATCGTAGTTGAAACTGAATTTCTTTGTTTTGAAGAGGTCTATGCAGGTATCCACGACTTTTTCGTCGTAAAGTTTCCCTTTGTTTTTGGCTATTTCATCGAGGGCCTGATCGATACCTTTTGAAGGCCGGTACGGACGGTGGGAAGCCATTGCCTCGACGACGTCGGCGACGGCCAGAATCTTGGCCTCTTTCATAATGGCGTTGCCCGAAAGCTTATCGGGGTATCCGGAGCCGTCAATCCGCTCATGGTGCTGCTTGACAATCATAGCTACGGGGTAGGGGAATTCGATGGATTCGAGGATGCTGTAGCCCACCTGGGCATGAGTCTTGATCATCTCAAATTCAATCCTGGTGAGCTGGCCCGGTTTGCTCAGGATCTCCGCGGGGATGTAGATTTTTCCGATATCGTGGATGACCGATGCCATCCGGATGCCCTCGATCTCGTCCTCCGGTATGCCCATCTCCCCGGCAATGGCGCAGGCCAGGGCGGCAACTCTCTGCTGGTGTCCCGATGTGTACGGGTCGCGGGTCTCAACGATGGTCGAGATCGCCTGGATGGTGCTCTCCATCGCCCTTTGCAGTTTCTGGAAGCTTTCCTTCAGCTCATGTTCGGCCCTGATCCTGTCGGTAATGTCCTTGAGAGTTCCGACCAGGCCGATTACTTTCCCGTCGGAATCGAGATTCGGCGCGCCGCTCATGAGGAAAGTCCTCTTGGAGCCGTCCCGGTGAATAAGTATGCCGTGGGCGGCGCGGATTGTCTCCTTGCTGTCCCTGATGAGGGCAAAGCTTTTGACGCAGGCGCTTATGTACTCGCTGCTCGCAAAATCTATAAAATACCTGCCGATGCATTCGCTTTCATGATAGCCGAGGACCAGCTCCCAGGCGGGGTTCACGTATGTCAGCGCGCCGTGGACGTCCAGTGTGTAAATGATATCGGGAGCATTTTCACTCAAGGAACGGAAGCGCTGCTCGCTTTCCTGGATCTTCTGGTAGGAGAGGGCGTTGTTAATGCTGATGGCGATCTGCGGCGCGATACCCATCAGCAGGCTGATGTCGCTGTGGCTGAGCCGCCTTTTCGAACGGATCGTGTCGACGACCAGCACGCCCATCGACTCTCCTTCGTAAACGATAGGCACGCATATGAAAGATTGCGCGCCGATCTTCCTTGCGAAGTCCAGGCTCCTCTGGGAAAGCGAACTTTCAATTTCCGCCATGTCATTGATCAGAAACGGCGTCTGCTTCCGGAAGGATTCGACAAAGAGTCCTTTCGAATAGGGGTTATCGAGCCGGAACTCCACTTTTTTCATGAAGGATTCGATCTCCTCCCTGTAACCGTAACCGACAGTGTAAACCAGGCGCTTCCGTTCCCTGTCGGCCAGGAATATCATCCCTCTGTCGAAATCGAGCCTGGTGCTCAGGGATTCCGTGATGAACTTGAGCAGCTTCTCAATGACCAGGATCATCGAGGTCGCCTGCCCGACCTCCTTCACCACAAGCATTTCATTGTACCTGATATTTATCTGCTCGAGGAGAAGTTCGGCTGCCGCCCCGTGGCTTTCGATGTTGGTCCGGAGTTCTCTTTTCTCCAGGTATTCCGCATAGGCTGTAACAGAAGCAAACAGCGTCATCAGCAGGAGGGTCGTGTCAAGCCAAACGTTGAGCGGCATTAATGCCGCTGCCGGCAGCATGGCTGCCAGGAGAATGGAACTGTAATTGCGGATTCTCCTCCAGAGGAGGGACGGCGTTTTTTCCCAGCTTACGATGTAGACGCAGGCATTGCCCCCCTTGTGGAAACAGACCGGATGGTCGATCTTTGCCAGTTTCTTCGTGAAAGGCATGGCCAGGCATTCGCAGCTTCCCATCCGGTTCTCGCATTGGAAGGGCTTTTCATTCACGCCCGGGACCGGGGTGGAGATGATTTCGACTTTGTTGGGGCCGAGCTTCCTTGTCTTCCATGTGCTGCCCCGCGTCATATTGGAGGCAATCTTTCCCATCAGCGAATAGGCGGTCGAGGTTTGCATGAAGCCGAGGGCGTACTGTTTGATAAGGCTTGAGGCCTGCGATTGCGCGACAAACCTGCCGGCTTCGCGGGCAAGGTCTTCCCGGCCCGTTATCCGTTTAAGGACTTCGTAAAACCGGTCTACCTGCCTCTGGTTGAACCAGTGGCCCTCATCCTCCAGCTCGTAAATGGTAATGCCCGCAAAAGTCAGGGCGTACTCGATGTTTGTGTCGGGATGATTGATTCGGATGTATTCGATGAAGGTATTCAGGATCCTGCTGTTGTACAGGGGCACTTCATCCATGTTTTTTACGGGCTCGCTTCTCTCGAGAAGCGCTGCGGGCTCAGTCATTCTAGAAATTGACCCCGAATTTCTGCTGCATGTGCTGCAGGTAGTCGTTTGCGAATTGCAGGTTCAGAATCCAGAGGTAGTACTCTTTCTCGAAAGGCACATTTCTTTCTTTTGCATAGTCGACGGGATAAATCATTACGGGGATGCTGTCTATTTTGTAACCGCCCGTGAAGTTCTCTATCGCCCGGGAAAGGATATCCCAGGTCAGGCCTTTTCCGTCCACCACCGTGACAGTAATCGAGTTCAGCAGCTCGGATAAATTTATCCCGAGGTCCGACTGATTGACGAGGAAGACGGCCTTCAACTCCCTGTCGCGAAGCAGCGAGTATATGCGCCAGTTCCTGAAAAAGCCCAGCCTGGCAAAAAGCCTGCCGAGGTTTTCATCGTCGCTCCGGCGCGGCCGCAGCCCGAAAGCATCGACAATGAGGCCCCCCGAATTGTTTTTGTAGAACAGGTCGTATTCCCAGAGCTCCAGGGGGGAGGCTTCCTTCAGCACCCATCCCTCCGGCAGGATCGACAGCGGGCCGCCCGTCGGGAAGGGCAAATAGGCGTAAAGGTCCAGGGAGCAGCCTTTCTGGTTCCCCAGCGTCCGCGAAAAATCTCCGAACATCATGTCCGGAAACCGGTTATCCGGCCGGAAGTAACAGAAGACATAGTCCATCTTTGCCGACGGCAGCAGGTACACGCCGTTGATGTAATTCATGATCTGCTTCAGGACCACGAAACCCGTGCGCTTGCCCATCATGGGCCGGGCCGCGTGGTGGTGGATCACCCATGCGCGGTCATAGGCCCGCACCATCGACATATGGGCATAGATCTTCCCGTTCTTCTCATAGGTGAAATGGCGGGCGATTTCCGGGTTTTCCTGGTAGAGCTTCCGGTAAGTCTCCTTGAAATCATCCTTGTATGACTGGAAAAGCTTGTATTTCTTGGGATAGATAAAACCCGAGTCAAACATGAACTCCCAGAGGGCGTCCACGTCGACCTCGCTGGACACATTGCTGTGGGCGTCCTGGTGATTGGCGATGATCTGGGAAAGCCGGCTGTAGGTCCTGATATCCATATCGAGGATTGCCAGCCCGCACCGGACATATTTCTGGTCCTCGTCCCTGCGGTAAACAACCTGGGCCTTGCACTTCAGCTTTAACAACCCGGCATAATTTATGACCAGGTCGGAGATCACCATGCCCGGCATGAGGACGCCGTCATCGACGGGTTCGTCGACCGAAAAGCCGGAAATCGAAATATCCCAGACCATCCGCTGCACTTTTTTCTTTGTGAACGGGTGCTGGCAGGAGATGGTCGGCTGGGGCGTCAACTGGTAACGCGTGTTGCGGATGACCTTCTTC